>JANNBD010000414.1:0-5252 GCA_031385105.1 Chamaesiphon sp. OTE_78_metabat_374 | reverse complement strand
GGATTGTTTGTCCTTGGTGTTGGGGGATAATTCCTTGCCAGAATTGAGTTGCTTGCTCGTATAGGGATAAAACTGGAAAAAATTCTTGCGGGCCACCATCGGCTTGGGGAAGCAACATTTTTAGTTCGTGGGGACGTTCTTTCCAAGCTTGATACTGTTCCGCGTATTTTTCCCGCACGTCCTGATTGAGCATAGTTTCCCACAGGGGAAGATCGATTTCGAGCAATCGATCGTCTGTCTGCAAGCAATCCTGTTGCCCCAATTGGGTTAAAACTGTTGTCGCTGTCTGACGTGCTCGTTGAAGCGGACTACAGTAAGCGGCATCAAATTTTAAACCTTGAAACGCTGTACCCGTAAGCGTAGCATCTGCTTGCCCTCGATCGGTCAACACTGACAAATTACTGCGCCCTTGGATTCGTCCTTGGCTGTTATAACTACTCTGTCCGTGGCGTAAAATAATAACTCGCGTACTCAAGGGTCTATTCCTCCAATGGCTGACTAATTTTATCAGGAATAGGCTTTAGGGGATAGGGGAGAGCTTGAGTCTGAAAATTGCTCTAGTTGTGTCAAACTCCAGATTACTAGGCGGGTCACTCAATCAGCACCACTTTTCGATTCTAAAACTCTCAATCAATAATAATGTAAACATGTGTATTCTTTGAAAGCAATGTAAGTCAGATTAGACTTATCTTTAGTATGCTTTGCAAAACTAAAGCAATTGTCAGCGACCACGGGTTGCTCATTGATATTCTTCATCAAGAATTAGCTAGTGATAACAAAATCAATCTAAAAAGCTAATTTTGATCTAGATTACTATTCTACGAAAGCATTTTGTCCAACTATTGTGGAAAGAGATGGCAACATTAAATAATCAGCCGTTAGCTAGACAGCGAACTAGCAACTCTGCTTCCGCCACAGATAGAACCAAGACTATGGCAACAGATCGACTCAGCCAGCGAGAGATTGATTTACAACAACAGCTAGCTCAATCCAAACTATTGAATTATATCAGTACTCAAATCCATCGAACATTGGATCTGCCGCTGGTATTGCAAACAACTGTCGAACAGGTACAGGCATTTTTACATGCGGATCGATTAATTATTTATCAGTTTGAATTTGTCAAAGTTGATGGCAATGTCAGTAATCAAGGCTTTGATGGTTACGCAGGCAGAGGTAGAGTTGCTTATGAAGCAATTAGGCAAAGTCCAGACTCTAAGCATCTTGATACAGAGCTGCAATCAGTTTTGGATGTTACTGAATATCAAGATTGCTTTGACGATCGACAGTTGTGGAATAAGTATTGCAGCGGCATGACTCGCTCAATCGATCGAGTCGATCTGGAATATGCCCAAAATCAATGTATGTTGGACTTGATGGCTCGATCGCAAATCAAGTCTAAATTGGTGATTCCAATTGTGGTAGATCGAGAATTATGGGGTTTGCTAATTGCCCACCAATGTAAATCTCAGCGTGATTGGCAACCTAGCGAAACTGAATTTTTGCAGCATATTTCTGAACACTTAGCTTTTGCAATCAGTCAATCTGAATTGTATGCAGCCAGCTTGTGCAATACCCAGAATCTAGAGCGGCGAGTCAATGAAAGAACGCAAGAATTGCGAGAAGCAGTGATCGTCGCCCAGACGGCAAATCAGTCCAAGACTGAGTTCATCGCACTATTAAGCCATGAATTGAGAACACCGCTGACGAGTATTTTGGGCTTGTCGGCAACACTGCTAAGATTACCATTAGAGAGTCTAACCGAGCGGCAGCACAATTATCTCCAGACTATTCATAATAGTGGGGAACATTTGTCTGAATTAGTTGATGACATTCTGGATTTTTATAAGCTAGAGGTCGGCAAAACTTTTCTGAAAGTTAGTGAATTTTCGCTGTCTAAGTTGGTCAAGCAAGCAGTTGGTAGTGTGAGATTAAAAGCAGAGCACAGTAAAATTGACCTGCAAATAGAAATTATTAACCAAGGCAACGATGTTTCTCAAATTAGTGGTCGAGATCTGCGCTTTTGTGGCGATACCAAGCGCATTCATCAAATACTTCTCAATATTTTAAATAACGCAATCAAATTCACACCTGAGCATGGGACGGTAATTGTCCGTTCGTGGCTGGAAGATAACAATGCTGTGTTTGAAATTGAAGATAGTGGAATCGGAATTGAAGAAATCCAAATTCCACGCTTGTTCAAGAAATTTCATCAGCTCAATCGTAACTTCGATCGAGACTATGAAGGCATGGGCTTGGGGTTGGCGATTACTCAACAACTAGTCGAACTGCATGGAGGATCGATCGAGGTTGAATCGATGATTGGCTCTGGTTCAACCTTTACAGTGCGGGTAGCGGCTCAACCACTCGCAGTGGTTGAACAAAATGATTGGGTGGAGATGGATCGGAAATTAGTATTTCAAGATCCCGAACTCAATCCAGTTTCTAATCAAATTGTCTTGATTGAACAAGATGAAGACGTGGCAAACTTCATTTGTGATATTCTCACGGCGGCAAGATATCAAGTAACGTGGTTACTATCTGCCGAATCCTCATTCCGACAGATATCCATGTTTGCACCAGATTTGCTAATCATTGATTTGACAACAGATTCAGGAGTAGTTGATCGACTAATTAGTAACATTAGGAGGTCGAATACAATGAATAGTGTCAAGATTTTGGCGATCGCCAATCAAGCAGATCCAGTCAGCTTAATTAGTGAGCAATATGTTGATGATTATCTGTGGAAGCAAGTGAATCCAGAGCAACTTTTACGGAAAATTACGAAATTACTAAGTCAAGAGTCCGGTAATTAAGGTGCTGGGAATTGGGGAAGAGTTCTAAATAATAAGTAGAATTAATTGAGTGATGAAGTCGATGTAAGTATGACAGTCTTGGTACCCATTACTTGGAGATGAGAATTGTGATAGAAACCACGCTTGGAACTGGGAAATTGCCATTGATAACCATCGGGATCTGGATGTGCAATCATCAATTTTGACCAAGCTGCCAGACTGTGAGTAGCCGTTGATAATCTGGTGAATTTGTCGATCTTCAATCGTTGTGCTAGTTCACCCAATTCTAATTTAAGACAAGCCGCAATTTCGCCGTCGTGATCGATCGTCAAGTGCTGGGCATCTTTGGCTTGGGTTAGCGTCGTTAGAATATTGAAAACTTGAGTTGAAGATTGTTGTTGTCGCTCCAGTAACTCGGTCAACCGTTTGATCGCGCTAAGGCAATGTTCATCTAGGCTAAAGTTCACACAAGAACTTAATAATTGAGTCAGACACTTAATTTGCTCCCGTTCGAGCTGAATTTGTTGCTGATGAGTAGTTAAGGTTTTGTTAACAGATTGAGCTAATCTGTCAAATTCTTGGTTGATGGTGGTTGTCATGGCTTCTGATAGGGGTGCGGCTGGAGCAGAATTTGGATTCCCTGCTATAGTTCCCCATTTATCAGCAATTGCTACAGCCTACGTCAAATTTCTGAAAAAGGGTCTTGGGGGACTGGGAGACTGGGCGATGGGGCGTTGCAGAAAGAAATGTGACCATTCTACTTAATTAGCACCTCTGCTCAGTCTCCACAGATCGAGGTTGAAAAATTTCCCACGAGTACCCCAAAGCCCTTAAGATAGATCGGACTTAATAATTCTCATCTAGCTTCTAGCTCCTGCATCTCCCCCCGCTCCTCACGCCCCCTAACCCCACACCCTAACCCTATGCCTCGCCGGACTGACATACACAAAATCTTACTCTTAGGTTCTGGACCGATTGTGATCGGCCAAGGGTGTGAATTTGACTACTCTGGCACCCAGGCTTGCAAAGCACTGCGAGAAGAAGGTTATTACGTGATCTTGGTCAATTCCAATCCGGCAACGATTATGACCGATCCTGATACAGCGGATCGGACTTATATTGAGCCACTGACACCAGAATTGGTTGAAAAGGTAATTGCCAAGGAACGTCCCGATGCACTGCTGCCAACAATGGGTGGACAAACGGCACTGAATCTAGCTGTGGCTCTGTCCAAGAGTGGAGTACTAGAGAAGTATGGGGTTGAATTAATTGGTGCGAAACTAGATGCGATCGAAATGGCTGAAGATCGGCTGTTATTTAAAGAAGCAATGGGACGAATCGGGGTGCCAGTTTGTCCCTCAGGTATCGCTAAAACCCTCGTAGAGGCGCGAGAAGTCGGAAAAGAGATTGGGACATACCCACTGATTATTCGCCCCGCCTTCACCCTGGGCGGAGCCGGAGGCGGGATTGCTTACAATCAAGAAGAGTTTGAAGCGATCGTTCAAACGGGACTGGATGCTTCGCCTGTGGATCAGATTTTGGTGGAGAAATCGCTGCTGGGCTGGAAGGAGTACGAGCTAGAAGTGATGCGGGATCTAGCCGATAATGTCGTAATTATTTGCTCGATCGAGAATATCGATCCGATGGGGATTCACACTGGCGATTCGATCACTGTTGCTCCGGCGCAAACCTTGACAGACAAGGAGTATCAGCGATTACGGGATGCGTCGATCAAAATCATTCGCGAGATTGGAGTAGAAACAGGTGGCTCCAATATTCAGTTTGCGGTGCATCCTGATACGGGTGAATTTATCGTAATTGAAATGAATCCCCGCGTCAGTCGGAGTTCAGCACTAGCTTCTAAAGCAACGGGATTCCCGATCGCTAAATTTGCCGCGAAACTATCGGTGGGCTATACTCTCGATGAAATCTCCAATGATATTACCAAGAAAACTCCGGCTTGCTTTGAACCGACCATCGATTATGTAGTTACTAAAATTCCTCGGTTTGCCTTTGAGAAATTTGCTGGCTCATCCCAAACTCTGACCACTCAAATGAAGTCAGTCGGCGAAGCAATGGCGATCGGACGCACCTTCCAAGAGTCATTTCAAAAAGCATTGCGATCGCTCGAAATTGGTCGGTTTGGCTGGGGCTGCGATCGAGATGAATCGCTACCATCGATCGAGCAAGTTCGTTCCCTGCTCAGGACTCCAACACCCGATCGAATCTTTAGTATTCGTCATGCGATGCAACTGAAGCTGTCCCAGGAAGACATCTACGATCTCACCGGAGTCGATCCTTGGTTCCTTGATAAATTTCAAGGTATTTTAACTACTGAATCCTTCCTCAAAACTCAACAACTAACAGCTCTAACTAAATCGCAACTATGGGACATTAAACGTCAAGGATTTAGCGATCGTCAGATTGCTTATGCTACCAAAACCCATGAAGATACTG
>JANNBD010000411.1:0-2257 GCA_031385105.1 Chamaesiphon sp. OTE_78_metabat_374 | reverse complement strand
ATAAGTCAGTAAAATGGCGAATTTTGTTTTCGATTTCTGCCCATTCTTCTTCTGGCTGGGAACCGCGCACAATGCCAGCACCTGCAAATAATAATAGTCGATCGCGATCGATCAAACCCGATCGAATAGCAACCGCAAATTCGGCATCATCATAGCCAACCCAGCCGACTGGTGCGGCATACCAGCCCCGCTTAAAAGGTTCTAGCTCTTGGATGAGTTTGAGAGCCTGAGCGCGGGGAAAACCGCCGACAGCAGGTGTGGGATGGAGTTTCGGCAAGATATCCGCATCAGTGAGATCGGCTGCTAAAGTACCATGACATTGGGTGTAGAGGTGTTGAACTTTATTTAGCTTGAGGATGGCTAATTCTCGCTCTATTGTTACTGAGTCGCAGAGTTCGGCTAAAATTGCCTGGAGATTATTGACGACTAACTGATGTTCGTGCAGATCTTTGGGCGAATTGCGGAGATCTTCACTCAATTCGAGATCGAGCTGGGTGGATGTGTCCCGCCGCCGAGTTCCGGCAATTGCTTCAGTTTGTAAAAATCGATCCTGACGATGATAAAGTCGTTCGGGCGAGGTGCCGACAAAGGCGGTGGTAGGATTAATTTGGAAGCAAAAATGATAGCTCAGAGCGTTATTTGGCTGTAAGAATTGGAGTAGCAATTGGGGGTGGATGTCCTGCCCAAATGTGATCATCGATCGTCTGGCGAGGACAATTTTATCCAGGGTTAGATCGGTGAATTGCGCTAAAGCAGCTTCAATATTCTGTGCCCATTCAATCCGATTCGGCGTATCAGTCCGGTTGATTTGGAGGGGTAAAGTTATTGGTATTTCTGCTAAATTGAAATCAATTTGAGCTAGTTCATCTAAGATCTGATCTGATTTTTCTGAACTAAAATCACATCTAAAGTTACAGGCAAAATAGGGATCTCCACCGTCGGTACAAATTTCAAATTTCGGAATAATAAACCGATAATTTCCAAACAACTTCCAATCAGGATCGATCGACTGATCCTGACTAAAGCCAATCCCCCCATAGGATCGAACTTTGGGAAACAGCGGGGATAAATGCTGTCTGAGCTGCCTAAAGATAGTCAAGTGATCGATCGAGTCAGTCCCATCAATTAGATCCACAGTCCCAATGCCAGCCATTGTAAAATCACCCTGACGATCGGACCAATAAGTCTTGACATCTGATTGCTGTTGTCCTAGCCACTGCAATGGATCTAATTTAGGAATTGGCACTTCGATCCGCACAATTTTATCCTGCATTGATAACGGCAGAGAAATTAGATCGCACTTAAAAAAGTTTTGAATCTGGATGGCTATATGCAGATAGAGATTCATTCTAAAACGATCGACTTTAAATTTATAGATTATCCTCCCGTTGGCGAAGCCTCTCCTCTAGAGAATCGATAATAGGAGCAGACAGCACACTAGCTACTGAGGGATCAACCACAGGATCAACCGCTGGCGATGAGTTTTGAGTCAAAGCCGCTATTGCTAGATTACCAGGATTGACGATCCCACCCGACACCACTACTTTAAAGGCATCCTCGATCGACATCGCTAAATCTAGAACATCCCGTTCAGCTACCACTGCATACCAACCAGTAGTGGGGTTGGGCGTAGTCGGAATAAACAGATTTAGCATTCCCTGCGGCATTTTCGACTGGATCTCACTATCCGTTGTCCCCGTCACAAAAGCAAGTGCCCAGATCCCTTGACGCGGATATTCTACCAGTACTACCCGTCGAAACTTATTACCAGAATCCTTGAGCACAGTCTCTAACAACTGCTTGAGTGTCTTGTAAACAGCACCTGCGAGGGGAATTGCCTGAAGCAACTGTTCGCCCACATCTAACAGCCATTTACCCGCAATATTCCGCACCATCAATCCAATTAATAGGATCCCCATCAATGGCACAGTCAATCCTACCAATAAGTTTAGGATAGACACTAGAATCGGGTGTAACCCATCAAATGGATTGATTTGCTTGGGAATAGTAGTCAAAAAATTGACTACCCATGTTGCTACATTAATCGACAGCCAGATCGTAGTAGCAAGTGGAATCACTACCAGCAACCCAGCAATTAGATCATTTTTTAAGTCTTGCTTGAAATGTTGGAACACAAATCCCCGACTTTTTAGTACAACTATTACGATGCTATGCTCGTCTATTCATAACTATACAAAGGTTTGATGGATGTGGGGAGTATAGATCTTGCTCCCTCCCCTTGGAAAGGGGAGGGCTG
>JANNBD010000407.1:0-6056 GCA_031385105.1 Chamaesiphon sp. OTE_78_metabat_374 | reverse complement strand
GAATGAATTAGTCGCACAGGCACAGGAATTAAACATGGGATATGAATAACCGTGTCAAATTTTACCGCCATCAGTTTGACCTTGCAATGAGGAAAGTGCCAGAAGCATCAACAAAAGTCGCTTCAGTAGCATTGATAGTAGATGTGATCGATCGCGAAGCGGTGAGCTTTTACATCAGGCATGGTTTCATCGAATTCCCCAACGACCCCTTGAAACTGTATATTTCGATGGAGTCGATCGAGAAACTAAACTTGTAGTGAATGAGCAAGTTTACTTGATTTACTTTAGGGCACAATGTAACCAATTACCTAGTAAATCATATGACTAAAACAGTAAAAAGCCGGATAGTGCAGGTGGAAACCTCGTAGGGAATCCGACGACCCAAAGCCATGCTAGAACTGAGCGGGATTAAAGAGAATATTGAAATTGAGGTGAGAGATAATCAGATTGTTATTACAGCGGCAACTAAACCGAGAGTGGGGTGGAATGATGCTTTTGGTAGGCTATTGCTAGCGCAAACGCTCCGCTACCGCCAACGACATTGACACTGGTAAAGCTGTTTTAATGGGTTTGGGTGAAATGTTTGCAGAATAGATCGAAATAATTGTTGACAGATAATAAATCCTCAGCATTTAGGTACAATCGATTAGCTGGAGTTATTACTGCGGAGATGGTGTAATTAATATTCTACGACGGAGAGCGACTTTGATCGTGGTTGCGTGATCGATAAACCCCTTGAGTAGTATGTAATTCAAGTGCAATTCAAGACTGCTCTATCGACAATTTTAGGCTGATTGAGACGTGTACCTTAGATTAAAAAATTTCACAAATCTTCATCATCAGTTAGGATTAGCGTATACTACGAAAGCAAAGCTTAATCCTATGTTTACAGGAGCAAAAATCTAATGTCGGAGGCGCAGCAGCCCTTCAAAGTCGCTAGGGAGTTTTTGGGACCACCGGATGAATTGAACCCCAATGTCTTCATGCTTCTTGGGGCAATTATACTGGTAACGATTTCGACAATCGGCTATTGGCAATGGCAGCTACCAAGTTGGTGTTGCTTTAGTTTCAATGTCTTGGCTTTACACATGGCAGGTACGGTGATTCATGACGCTTCTCACAACGCGGCCCATCCCGATCAGTCTGTGAATGCAATTATGGGACATGTTAGTGCCTTGATGTTAGGGTTTGCATTTCCAGTGTTTACTCGTGTCCACATCCAGCACCATGCCAACGTTAACGATCCCGATAACGATCCCGACCATTTTGTCTCTACGGGTGGCCCACTTTGGTTGATTGCTGCTAGATTCTTTTATCATGAGATCTACTTTTTCCAGCGCAAACTGTGGCGGAACAACGAGCTAATCGAATGGTTCTTGAGTAGGTTATTTGTTGGATTGGTTATTTATTTTGCTTGCCAGAATGGTTACAGCGAATATATTTTAAATTATTGGTTCTCGCCAGCGTTAGTTGTCGGACTAGCCCTGGGGCTATTTTTTGACTACTTACCACATCGTCCATTCAAGGATCGTAATCGCTGGAAAAATGCTCGTGTTTATCCAGGTGCGGTCTTGAATATTCTGATCTTTGGGCAAAATTATCACCTAATTCACCACCTCTGGCCATCGATTCCCTGGTATAAGTATCAAGCTGCATACCAAGCAACCAAGCCACTGTTGGAATCAAAAGGATGCCATCAATCACTAGGATTGCTCAAGGGCAAAGATTTTCTGCATTTTGTCTATGACATCTTCTTAGGAATTAGGTTTCACCCCAAGCCAGATTCAGCGAAGTCAGGTCAGGGAGAACATTAAGTCACTACTGAGTAACACGCATGGATTGCATCAGTCTATGGGCATGATTTTGGACATGTCCGTGACGATATTTAGGTTGATGGTTTTACCAAGCAGTTCTGAACTAATCCAATCTGTGCGTGTCAGTAATTGACTAATTATTGAAGATAAGTCGTATTCATGACCTAATTCCTGTAGAATCTAAGCAAAAATAAATAATCTACCCCGCATTCTCTTGGAATTTGGAGGAAAAACCTATTATTAGCACAACTACCACCCAAAATATGTCCGAAACAGAACAGTCTGTCATCCACATCTGGGGTCAAAATAAACTCTCAGGGGAAGTTAAAATCAGCGGTGCTAAGAATTCGGCATTAGTTGTTATGGCTGGTGCTCTGCTCTGTTCCAGTAGCTGTCGGCTCCGAAATATTCCTGGCTTAGTAGATGTCGATAAAATGTGTCAGATTATTGAAGCTCTGGGAGTGAAAATCGAGCGCGATGGTGATGCAATCGAGTTTGATACGACTGGCTTCAACTGCCACACGCCGCCCTTTGAACTAGTTTCTAAGCTGCGCGCTGCTTTCTTCTCGATTGGCCCAATCCTAGCCAGACTAGGAGTAGCTAAAGTGCCATTGCCAGGTGGCTGCTCGATTGGTGCTAGACCTGTAGAGTTACATGTACGCGGGTTGCAGGCGATGGGTGCCCATGTCGAAATCGAACATGGGATTGTCAACGCCTATGTCATTGGCTCCAGCAAGCGGCTTCAAGGCGCGAAAATCTATCTAGACTACCCCAGCGTTGGCGCAACGGAAACGCTGATGATGGCGGCCACCCTCGCCGATGGTGAGACAATTTTGGAGAATGCCGCCAAGGAACCTGAGGTTGTCGATTTGGCAAATTTCTGTATTGCGATCGGTGCCAAAATTACTGGTGCAGGGACGGATCGGATTACAATCGTCGGAGTCAAAGAACTTCACGAAGCTGACTATAGTATTATTCCCGATCGAGTTGAGGCAGCTACGTTCCTAGTTGCTGGAGCGATTACTAATTCCGAAATTAGTATGTATCCAGTGATCCCAGGGCATCTTACGGCAGCAGTAGCTAAATTGGAGCAAATTGGTGCCAAAGTCGTCATGGATGCACCAGATCGGATCAGGGTTATCCCCACCGGAATCCTCAAAGGGACGGACATCGAAACACTTCCTTATCCAGCATTCCCAACGGACATGCAAGCCCAGTTTATGGCATTGCTAGCCGTCAGTGATGGCAATAGTGTAATCACCGAAACCGTGTTTGAAAATCGCCTCCAACATGTGGCTGAACTCAAACTGATGGGTGCGAACATCAAGGTCAAAGGCAATCACGCGATCGTCGAAGGCGTAGCCCGACTCTCTGGTGCTACTGTTACTGCAACAGATCTACGGGCTTCAGCGGCACTAGTCCTAGCAGGTTTAGCAGCACATGGTAAAACCACAATGCAAGGCTTACATCATCTCGATCGTGGTTACGACTGCCTCGAAGCTAAAATGCGGAGCCTGGGAGCCAAAATTGAGCGCGTTCGCGTCAATCCCGAAGGGGAGACAGTCTATCGATATGGAGAAGAAGTTGTTCGAGTGTAGTTAAAAATTGGGAGCTATACAGATGGGCACCGCCTATCAGCTAAGATTTCAAGTACTTTCTACAGAGTAACTGATCAGTCTATTTGACTCAAACACAAATGAGATTCTAAATAAATATGTATAGTAGTGAGATGTTGGAGTAACTTGTGAGATGATCTAACGTTGCTCCCGTCCACTTTCACCTATTTTATTTAGATTATGCAATTAAGATTAGGGGACACTGTACCCAACTTTACACAAGCTACTACCGATGGTGAGATCGACTTTTTTGAGTGGGCTGGCACTAGCTGGGTAGTTCTATTTTCTCACCCCAAAGATTTTACGCCCGTCTGTACAACAGAACTGGGCGAAGTAGCCAAACTCAAACCAGAATTTGATAAGCGGAACGTCAAACCGATCGCGCTCAGTGTTGATGATGTAGAATCTCACAATGGTTGGGTCGGTGATATTCTTGAAACTCAAGGTTCCGCACTAAATTATCCGATCATTGCCGATCCTGATAAGAAAGTCTCTGACTTGTACGACATGATTCACCCCAATGCTAATGCACTGGTAACTGTTCGATCGGTATTTGTGATCGATCCCAACAAAAAACTTCGGTTAACAATTACTTATCCACCTAGCACTGGACGTAATTTTGATGAGATTTTGCGAGTGATTGATTCACTCCAACTCACAGATAATTACAGTGTTGCAACTCCAGCTAACTGGGTTGACGGTGGCGACTGTGTAGTTGTACCAACAATTTCTACCGCAGATGCTAAGGTGAAGTTTCCCAAAGGAATCACCGAACTTAAGCCTTATCTCCGCATGACCCCCCAGCCTAATAAATAATCGTAGGGTGTGTTACTGCGCCAGCATAACGCACCATAAATATCCCCGAACTTTTAGAAGTTTGGGGATATTTATTATTACCATTCATTTAATATGGTGCGTTACGCTCCGCATTGGCGTAGCCTCTGCGCTAGCAGAATAACACACCCTACAATTATCCAACAGCGACTTTTTCTAGCATTAATTTAGAACGCTTAACTCCATCGGGAATTTCCACTGGGTAGTCACCCGTGAAGCAAGCAGAGCAGAAATTTTGGGGATCTTTCTCAGTGGCTGATAACATCCCCTCCCAAGTCAGATAAGCTAGGGTATCTACGCCAATTTGTTCGGCAATTTGAGCAACAGATTTAGTTGCGGCAATTAATTGATCTTGAGTATCTGTATCAATGCCATAGAAGCAAGGATGGGTAACTGGTGGAGACGAAATTCGCATGTGGATTTCACTCGCTCCAGCATCGCGAAGTGCTTTAACTAGCTTACGGCTAGTCGTGCCTCGGACGATCGAGTCGTCAATCACGATTACCCGTTTCCCCTTCAATACATCTCTGAGCGGGTTTAATTTCATCCGAATCCCCGCCTCCCGCATCTCCTGGGTGGGTTGGATGAATGTCCGCCCAACATAGCGATTTTTGATCAAACCTTCGGCATAGGGGATGCCAGATGCTTCTGAAAAGCCGATTGCCGCAGGGATACCCGAATCTGGTACGCCAATCACAATATCAGCGTCGTGGAAGGATTCTAGAGCTAATTGCTTACCTAGTCGCTTGCGGTAGCTATACAAACTTTCTTCATGTACCCAGCTATCGGGACGGGCAAAGTAGATCATCTCAAAGATACACAGCTTCGGTTGTACTTTTGGTGCCCAATTAACCGATTTGACTCCTTCATCATCAATCCACAGCAATTCACCTGGATTAACATCGCGTTCGTAGTCTGCGCCGATGATATCTAGGGCGCAAGTTTCTGAAGCCACAACATAGTGACCAATATGATCGGGCATACTGCCCAGTACTAGTGGGCGGATGCCGTGGGGGTCGCGAATTGCCATCACCCCGTCAGCAGTGGCAATTGTCAGGCTAAAGGCTCCCACACATCGCTGACAGGCACTAATCGTCGCCTCAATCCAGCCTTTGCCAGCATTGACTTCTTCCCGAATAATCAGCGCAATCATTTCAGAATCGATCGTAGTGCTGAGTTCACAGCCTTGTGCGAGTAAATAGTTCTGTAGCTCGACAGTATTTACGAGATTGCCATTGTGTGCAAGGGCAAGTTTTCCCAGCCTGGTTTCGACAATAATTGGTTGGGCATTGCAGCGGCGACTGGCTCCCGTAGTCGAATAGCGGGTATGTCCGATCGCCAATTGTCCTGGCAGATTTGCCAATATCTCTGGACTAAAGACGTGAGATACTAGACCCATATCCCGATGTTCACATAGATCGGTTCCATCAAATGTGGCTATGCCCGCTGATTCTTGCCCGCGATGCTGGAGAGCGTACAACCCAAAGTAGGTCAACTTAGCGACCTCTTGCTCTGGGGCATAGATCCCAAATACTCCACAGGCTTCTTCCGGTTTATCGACAGCATTGTCGTCATTGATATCAGCGCAGAAATCGAGGTGCAGATCGCGATTGGGAATCATGAATGGCTACGGTGGGGGAAGGTGGCTAAGTTATGGAGCGACTGATTCTCTGTTAGAGACGCTGTGCGAACGAGTGAGAAATCTTTTGGATGCGAATTTTTAAGATGGTCGGTCATCGGCAGATCGACTGTCAGTCATAGCATAACTTATGCCTGTAGCCAAATATACATA
>JANNBD010000366.1:0-2485 GCA_031385105.1 Chamaesiphon sp. OTE_78_metabat_374 | reverse complement strand
GTGGCGAAAAAGAAATTCGGATTCCCCATCTCGAAGCTTGTAATGCCTGCAACAGTACTGGAGCTAAACCAGGATCTCAGCCCCAAACCTGTGGCACCTGTGGCGGTGCTGGTCAGGTGCGCCGAAATACTCGTACTCCTTTTGGCAACTTTACCCAAGTATCTGTCTGCCCAACCTGCAACGGTGAAGGTCAAGTAATTTCTGATAAGTGCGAAGTCTGCAACGGAGCTGGACGCAAGCAAGAAACTAAAAAACTCAAAATTCAGATTCCAGGTGGAGTCGATAATGGCACTAAGCTCCGCATTGGTAAAGAAGGCGATGCGGGCTTACGTGGTGGTCCTCCAGGCGATCTGTTCGTCTACTTGCATGTCGAGGAAGATGCAGAATTCCGCCGCGAGGGGATCAATATTCTCTCCCAGGTCAAGATTAGCTATCTCCAAGCAATTCTCGGCAGCCACATTCAAATTAACACTGTCGATGGCCCAACTGAGCTAAATATTCCCGCAGGAATTCAGCCCAATACTGTCCTAAAACTCGAACAAAAAGGTGTACCCCGTCTGGGCAACGCCGTCAGCCGTGGCGATCATTTACTCACGCTCCAAATCGACATCCCTGGCAAAGTCAGCTCCGAAGAACGCGATCTGCTCGAAAAACTCGCCAAAATCAGCGGCGATAAAGTTGGTAAGGGTGGAATTGGGAGTATTTTTGGAAATGTCTTTAAATAGTGGATCGTGAATCGTGAATAGTATTTAAGAATGTTTATCTTGACTTTCGATCTGCCAGTAACTTGCTATCCACTATTCACTATTCACTATAAAAATGACTCAACTAGACCTCCGTGGCACTCCATGTCCGATTAACTTTGTGCGGACGAAGATGAAGCTTGAGCAGATGGCAGCAGGTGAACTGCTAGAAGTCTGGCTCGATCCTGGCGAACCGATCGAACAAGTACCCGATAGCCTTAAAATGGCAGGATACTCGATCGAGCAAATCACCGACAATCAAGATTTCTTCATCCTCCAAGTCCGTAATTCAATAGCCTAGAAAGGCTGAGATCTAAGTGGTGGGCAGTGCCCACCCTACGCACTGAGATCCACGCGCTAGTATCACTAACTCTTAAACCCTGTTCCCTATCCCCTACCCTCTATCCCCTAATTCATGAAATTTGTCTGTACTCAGCACGATCTAAATATCAACCTAGCGTTAGTCAGTCGCGCTGTGTCCACACGTCCAACTCATCCCGTATTGGCAAACATTAAATTAGAAGCTACCTCAAATCCCGATTTGATTCGGCTGACGGGGTTTGATTTGAGCTTGGGGATTCAGACAAGTTTGATGGCACAGGTGGATGAAGAGGGGATACTAACACTTCCTGCAAAATTGCTGAGTGATATTGTTGCTAAATTACCTACCGGAGACATCACCTTTGATGATGAAGCAGGAGAAAATTTAGTCACAATTACATCAGCTTCTGGTCGTTATCAGGTGCGGGGACTCAGTGCTGAAGAGTTTCCCGAACTACCTTCGATTGAAGAAGGTGAAACCAATCAACTATCTGCTACTGCCTTTATCGACGGCTTAAAAGGATCGCTGGTTGCCTGTAGTCAGGATGAGAGCAAGCAGGTATTAACAGGTGTTTATCTCAAAGTAGAGCCAGACAGATTGGAATTTGCCGCTACAGATGGGCACCGATTGGGAATTGTCGAAGTCTATCCCAATGAGAATGAAACGGGAGAGAACGACGCAGCAGAGCAAGCTGCTGGTGCAAATAAAGGATCGTTTGAAGTCACTGTTCCCGCCAAGGCATTGCGGGAATTAGAGAAAATGCTCGGTTCTGGACAAGAAGGCGACAAATTAGGCTTGCAATTGGAGCAAGGACAAGTAGTCTTTGGTTGGGGCGAACGCAAGTTAACGACTCGGACATTAGAAGGAAAATATCCAGATTATCGGTTACTAATTCCTAAACAATTTCAACGTCAAATTACACTCGATCGTAAGCAACTACTGACTGCATTAGAACGAATTGCAGTGCTATCGGATCAAACGAATCTGGTTAAGTTTAGCATCGATAGCGAAAAACAATCGATCGATCTTTCCGTCGATAGTCAAGATCGTGGTAGCGGCAGAGAATCTCTATCGGCACAGATTTCTGGGGATAGTTTAGATATTGCATTCAATATCAAATATCTCATGGATGGCTTGAAAACTTTGCTGACTCAAGAGATTACCATCAGTCTCAATGGGCCACTCGAACCCGTAATTCTGACCCCATTAGGTGGTGTAAAAATGACCTATCTTGTGATGCCAGTTCAATTAAGAAACTAGATAGAGTTGCTGGAGAATACTGAGATTCTGGTTGGTGGGCAGTGCCCACCTTACAGCTTGGGTTAATTAAACCATCCGATTTTGCTCACGCACAAAGGTCGGTTTTCTGATTTTTGGAGCATTTGCTGGTGAAATATTTCCTCTTGGAGCTGCGGCTGGC
>JANNBD010000362.1:0-1666 GCA_031385105.1 Chamaesiphon sp. OTE_78_metabat_374 | reverse complement strand
TAACAAATGTTGATATAAAGAACAAGACAAAACAAAATCAAAGGCGATCGTGCCCGCAAAAGTAGTTCAAATTCTGTACTAAAATTCATATTCAGCAGTGAAGTTTAGTCCAAGATTTAGATGAATAAGCTAGGAGAGGATTAAACGGTATTTACGATCTTAGACCCTAAATACCGCTTAATTATTCACTGCCATCGATCGGATATATTTAATACATGCGATCGTTTCCTAGTCGGCTCAATCGTTCAAGCACGATCGATCTAATCTAACTTAAGAACATCTTGAGTTCCCTGGCGGCGTTTAGTATCTTTTGCTTGATAGGCATTAACACAAGCATCTTTTTTATACATAACGCAGGAGAGATATTCCGTAGTTTCAATGAGTGCCGCCCGTAGAGCTTTACCAACGGGGGCTTTCTTCTCTTCGGATGAATTACTGCCAGTTTGGAAACCCATAATGCTGATAGCACTGCTGTTTGCTTGTGCTTTATCAGTTGCACGTCCTTCGATGGTGCGGGAGTATGCCACTTCTCCGGTGGTGGTATCGACAACTCGGAGATCGATGGAGATGTAAGCGTCAACTTCGCTCTTCTGTTCGCCACCACCAGCGCAGATCCCAAATAAGCAACCGCTAGTCTGATTTCCACCTGATTTCTTGCTGACCCCTTCCTCAAAAGCTGTCACCTTGCCAAGTACGACATACTGCGCTCCGGTCAATTCACCCTTTTTGGCCCTAGTCTTCTTTTTGACTAGCCCTGCTTCGGCTAATTCTTGCTCGGACAGAACTGCCTGCAATTTTTGTCTCTCAACGACTTTAAAGTTTCCAGTCGCAGATAGCTCATTACTGAGCGCATCGCCCAATTGAGTAGCGGTGCTCGATTTCCACCACCACCAATTCGTTTCATTCTTAAAAGATGGTACTGAAATCGTTGGTTTGGTCTGAGCTAATACAGAGCTATTGACAATTCCAACGCTGGAACTCACGATCGTCAACGCCACCAGTAATCTAGCTGCAATTTGTGTTTTGGGCGATAAAGTTTTCATAGAATATTTTTTGCTCCGTAATATAACTCAGCCATAGGACATATTTTTAGATCCGTCTTGGCAGAGCGTGTAATAGACATACATTATTACACGCTCTGTCAAGCTATGAACTAGCACGGGTTTAAGAATTCAAAGATTAAGTGCAACAGCGTAGCGATCTGTGCGAGTTGTCTAGTGGTATTGTTTCAAGTTCTATTCTAAAAGTCATATTCAGTAGCAAAATGCTGGGGATGGGAATTTCCCAAGATTTAGATCGATCTCGCTTAACATGCAGCAAAATATAGTAGACATCCAACAAAAAATGGTGACAAGACAGGATTTGGCTCTCATCTGGCAAACTTTTAGCGACATCTGCACCGACATGGCTGTTTTGAGCGAACGGGTAGACAGGCTACTCTCTTTCCGGCATAAGACTATAGGGATTAAGCCTCTCAAAATCTTGCTCTATAAGGAATCGTCACTGATAATCTTGTCACAGGAAGGGAGTAATAGCTACGAACTAACCAGGACTAATTAACGTCAAGATTGATATGCTAAGTCTGAATTAGCATCAAAAAAGTCTCAGATCGGATTGATATTAAACTACATCCAGGCACGTCAAATGAAAAAATTAAGCAGTGTGA
>JANNBD010000270.1:0-13349 GCA_031385105.1 Chamaesiphon sp. OTE_78_metabat_374 | reverse complement strand
GTTTTTTACTCGGAAAATTGATGTCACAGTGCATTGAAAAGGTAAATACGCTCGAATCTCCCCTGAAAATTGCCGCCGTACCATCTCCTTGATGGACATCTAGATCGACGATCAAAATTTTCTTGGCTAAACCTAATTTCTGGATTACACGAGACGAAATTGCCAGATCGTTAAAGATGCAGAAACCAGAACCCATCTTCGCAAAAGCATGATGAGTTCCACCTGCCGTATTACAAGCGATACCATATTCGATCGCCAGTTTCGCCGTCAGAATCGAGCCACCCAAAGCGATACAAGTCCGATTGACTAATTCGGGACTCCAGGGTAAACCAATCCGTCGCTGCGCTTTGGGGTCTAATGTACCAGTATAGTAGGCCTGAATATAAGCCGGATCGTGAACTAGTTCTAGCCATTCTGTCGGTGGTAATGTCGGCGCAAATACTCGTTCTGCGGTGACTAATTCATCGGCTAATAGCAACTCATACAACATCCGAAACTTAGACATCGGAAAGCGATGACTATCGGGCAATGGAACGACATAATCGGGATGATAAACGATCGGGACTGACAAAATTGCGGCTACTAAAACTCACTTATGGATTCTAACTCAACTAGATTGCCTTCTCTATTCACCTCTGTATCGATCCCTTTGAGGAAGCCTCTTATGTGAGCGATGGGTTTAATCGGAATTAGTTCGATTCGATTACGATATGCAATTATTTGGATTTTTTGCCCCGAAACTATTCCCATCGATTCCCTGATTTTCTTAGGAATGACGATTTGATATTTAGATGAAACGATGACTGCATCCATGCTGTTCGGCTATCAGACTTTATTGAGAGGATAGTGCGATCGATCTCATTTTGTCAAGATAGACCTCTTTACCCAGTTACTCTAAGATATAATCGGTGTATTCAGGTGAAGTAAGGGAAAAATCGCCCCATGACAATCGCCACGACCAAAAAAATGACATTGGCGGAGTATCTTACCTATGATAACGGCACGGATACTCGTTATGAGCTGGTGGATGGGGAGCTATCGAGGATGTCATTAGGCACAGGCGAACATGGGGATATTAGTGAATTCCTGAATGATGAATTCAAGGCTGAAATTAAGCGATTAGGTCTGAATTGGGTTTCCAAAGACATGAAGATTGGAATTCAGTCGCCGAGGGGCACTCGTTGGGAAACTGCGCGAATTCCAGATGTTGTGGTGTTGCTATTGGAGCAGTGGAATAACTTGAAAAAACGAGAATCTTTTATTCCATTGAATGAACCACCGCCGCTATTAGTGGTAGAAGTTGTGAGTCCATCTACGGTAACGGTGGACTATCGGGCAAAGCATAGCGAATATGCTGTTTTAGATATTCCTGAGTATTGGATTGTCGATCCAATCGATCGTAAGGTAACAGTTTGTATACTCAAGGATGGAGCCTATAGTGACGAGATCTTTGTAGGCGATATTACCATTGTTTCGCCGACGTTTCCAAAATTGGAATTGAAGGCATCAGAAGTGCTTAATGCCAGCCGATAATTCTTAGTTCACTAGACTAAAATAGAAAAATATATTAGATCGATTGGGAGCATCCCACTTTTGTGCGTAGGTTAATCGCCCTCACCCTCTACCCCTCTGTCTTGTCGTTTTTTTATATCTCCTGACGGAGATGAAAAACTATAGGAATGTAGAACTGTAGAGTGGGCAACTCTCACAGACCATTTACAGCCGAAGCAAAAAGACTTTAAACTGTTATGTCTCTGTACTAATCGATCGCGTAGCGTGCCGTAGACAATCAATATTAGCACTATAAATATTGACATTACTAAATCGAAAATGGTCCGCGGGCATTGCCCACCCTACATTTGTGAAGTTTCCTAAGCTGTGCTTCTGTGGATTTCATTTTTCCAAGGAAAGGGCTAGGGTGGGATAGAGATCTCCGCAGCATCTCAAAAACCCTGCCTAAGCCTTTCCAAACCGCCGATGCCGCTGCTGATAATTCAACAACGCTTGATGAAACGCCCGTCTGTCAAAATCTGGCCACAATATATCCGTGACGTAGAACTCCGCATATGCCAATTGCCACAGCAGAAAATTGCTAATCCGCATCTCGCCACTAGTCCGAATCAATAAATCTGGATCTGGCAAATTCGCCGTATGCAGGTGTTTTGAGAGCAAATTCTCGTCGATATCGGCAACTTCTATCGATCCTTGCTGGACTTGAGTAGCAATTGCCTGACAAGCTCTAACAATTTCCTGCCTACCGCCATAATTGATCGCGACAGTAAACCGTACTCCTTGATTGTGCTGGGTAGCGACTTTAGCCTTGTCGATCGCATCATACAGCGAGGCAGGAATATTATCTAAATTCCCGACTACTTCTAGCCGCACGCCCTCCGCCACCATTTCTTTTAGTTCCAACTGAAACAGATTTTCAAACAACGTCATCAAAAAATCGACTTCTTCCAGGGTTCTCCCCCAATTTTCGGTTGAGAAAGCATAGACAGTCAGTGCCCCAATCCCCCAATCTTTGCAACACCGCAGCAAATCCCTGAGCGTATCTGCACCACGCCGATGTCCCATAATCCGTGGAAAGCCCCGTTTTTTCGCCCATCGACCATTCCCATCCATAATCACGGCGATGTGTTGTGGTAATTGAGTGCAATCTAAATCGCTAGGTAGTTCGATGAGACTGGTCGTTTTGGAGGTCATCTGGGAGGGGTGGGAGGGAATGGGGAGTGTGGGAAGAATGAGAGACATGTAGCGAAGATGTTAGAACAATATTTTACTTCAATTCATGAACGTCACATTACGGGGACGACGATCGATTGGTGATTTGTCTATCTATTTCTTTCGCATTCAGCAATTAAATGCTTTCAATTCACTATTCACTATTCACTATCCACTATCCACCAACTCCTCTAAATATCTAATTCCTCACTAGAAAACACCTACTTCTGATGTGGCAATTGGAGTAAACGGCGGAACAGCAGTAGACTGCGCCCACGAAACTTGCGTCCAAAGGTGCGTAAGCTAGGTCTGGCAGATTCACGTTCGCTGATGGGTGCCAGCTTGAGTTCTAATAGCTCTTTCAGTTTACTGCTAGTCAGGGGTCGATCGAGTACACCACCTTCGGCAAGTGAAATTGAGCCAGTCTCTTCCGAGACGACGATGCACACACAACTATTTGTGCGTTCGGTAATTCCCATCGCCGCTCGATGTCTGGTACCTAGCTGCCTAGAAGCCGTCCGATCTGAAAGTGGCAAAATCACTCCTGCGGCGACAACTCGATCTGCTCGAATAAAAACTGCTCCGTCATGTAGCAAAGTAGTATTCTGAAAAATGGTCTGGATCAATTCCTTGGATAACTCCGCATCTAATTTTACGCCTGGAACGGCAAAATCCCGCTCGTCCATCATTTCACTGGTTTCGAGGATGATCAATGCCCCAATCCGCTGTTGTGACAGCTCTTTGACGGCATCGACAATTCGATCGATTGAGCGACCCGCTTCATCCCCGACTCGTTTTTTTTGATTCAGTGATGGCAGCAGATTTCCCCGCCCCAATTGCTCCAGAAAGCGGCGAAATTCTGATTGGAACACTACCGACATTGCCAGCGCAGCTCCAATTACCAATTTGTCTAGAGCAAAGTTTAACAGCCTAAAATTGCACCGTTCAGCGATCGCTGCGGCTACCATCAACACAATTAGCCCTCGCACCATCCACAGCGTTCGACGATCTCTGACCGCTAATAGCACCATAAAGGTGAGGGCAATTACCAATCCCAGGTCGAGACTTTGGCGTAACCAGGATTCTGTAAACTGCGACACCCCAATACCCAAAGTCATTGGCAACTTAATCTACTACAACCAATCTCTAGATTCTATGCCAGATTGGAGTCGATCGACAATTAATTTTGAAGAATACCGCCCATTGATCGACGAAGATCATTTAAACTGAAAGCTCCAAAACACTTGTGGTATCATAATTATCAGTATCTTGCCAATACTCAGACACAAACCTTAACTAGCTCTGGTTTTCCCGCCGAACTCCCAACTCTTATGACCAGTGGCTACCTACTAATCGGGGCAATGTTAATACTGGGGGGCATCATCGCTGTATCTGGCGATCGAATTGGCACGCGAGTGGGGAAGGCGAGGCTAACACTGTTTAAACTCCGCCCGCGCCAAACAGCTACATTAGTAACGATCGTTACAGGGACACTGATCTCTGGCTCCGTACTAACACTGATTTTTGGAGCTAGTGAGCAGTTGCGGACAGGCGTATTTGACCTCCAAAAAATTCAGGGCAAGCTCTCTGCTACCAAAGAAAATCTGGCCCGCGCTCTAGAGCAGAAAGATCGGGTTCAAAAAGAACTAGAAGTCGCCCGTAATCAGCAACTAGAGGCGGAAGGTTTGTTGATGGGCATCAATAAATCTTTCAAAGATGAACTGCTCAAACAATCAATCGCGGCTCAAAATTTCAAGAACACCCAACAGCAGCTCCAAGCTGTTTCTAGCGAACGTAATGATCTAGTGAAGGAGGTAACTGAAATCGCCCGCCAGCGGAGCGATTTGCAGGCACAACGGCGGATAATATCAGCTCAGGTGGAGGACTTTAAACAACGCATTAGCAGCCTGGAAGAGGAGATTTTGCCGCTTCAGGCACAGTTGGCAATCAACACCAGCAAGCGATCGCAACTTCAACAACAGCTAAATATTACTACTGTCGAATTGAAGTTAATTGACAAAACTCAGCGGTTGCAAGCGTATGAAAATACGGTCAAAAAGGTTGGGCGAGAGTTGGAGCAGGCAACAACGAGATTGACCAATCTAGAGCTAGAGCTGCAAACACAGCAAACACAGCTATTACAAGTAGAAGCTCAGATCGAGCAGCTCGATCCGCAGTTAGCCGTTCGTCAAGCGCAACTCAAAGAAAAAGAAAAACAGCATCAAAGCCTTGAACGTGAATTTCAGACGCGCGCAACGCAGTTAAAACTGCGAGATCGACAGCTCAAGAAAATTGAGTCCCAAGTAAAAACCAATCGGCAAGGATTGGCTTCACTTGAAAAAGAAGTTAACAATATTGAACAGGAATACCGCAAGATTCGGCAGGGAAATATTGGCATTCTTCGGAACCAGGTTCTAGCAAGTGCAATCATCCAAGTCAGCAATACTGGCACTGCCACCAAAGCCATCAACGCGCTCCTCTCCCAAGCTAATCTCAATGCCTTGCAAGCGACTAATCCCGATCGGTTTGACAGCAGGAAACAAATAATTGAAATTGGCTCCAATCAATTAACCCAGCTCAAACAGCAGATCGCCAATTCATCAAATTCAGCAGCCGAAGCACGCCGTGATTATGTCGTCCGCATCTTTTCGACTGGAAATTATCTAGTTGGCGATCAAAATATTCAAGTGTTCATTGATGCTACCCCAAATCAAAAGTTGTTTAAGCAAAATGCCAAAATTGCCGATGTAATCGTCGATCCAGTCAACATGAATGAAGCGCAAATTCGTCAACAGTTAAATATCCTGCTCGTAACATCTCAACTCCGCGCTCGTCGCGCAGGCATCTTGGACGACAGACCTCAAATTGGTGATGGTCAATTGACTACCTATGTTCAGTTTATCGAACAGATCAAAAAACAAAGATTCCCGATCGAAATCACTACGATTGTCGATCGGGATACATATACATTAGGGCCACTCATAATTCAATTACAAGCGATCGCCAACGGCAAAGTATTATTTAGCACTTACTCAAATGCCGCAATCAGTTCGTCTAGTGTACATTGATACACCGACATCATTTGTTTGAGTTGAGACGGAACTAATTTTGGTTGAGAGCGTTTTTGCTCCCAATCACTAATTGTTCGGACGCTCAAGCCTAATTGGGCTGCAAGTTGGATTTTTGTCAATCCAGCTCCTGCTCTCAATTCGATCGGCGTAACACTATTATTACTAATACTAGTTGCTGGTCGAAACTGGCGCGGGCACTGGAATTTATCCGGTTTAAGAATATATACTTTGGCTAATTGTTGCCCATTATTCTGCTTTCTAATGGCTACTTTTTTACTAGCTATCAGAATATTCAAGCAGATTTGGAGCATGGATACTGGACGGTTTAACCTGTCGGCTAATTGCCTAATTGTCAAACCTTCTGGGTGATTACGGATCGACTCCAGCAATCGATCTGTCGTTGTTAAACTTGGGAAATCGGGGGTAAGTTCGATCATTGCCAAAGTTAAGTTTTCCTAACTCGTCGATAACAGCTTATCACCTTTGTCGAATATTAAAGAATGTGATAAACACCCGACTTTTCAAGACATCAGCAACTTTTTAGTACGTAGCCAGATCCGTTTTTATACCCTTGACAATGGAGATCTATGTAGATGAGTTTGCTAGCAGTGTCTAAATATCTTGACTCGATCGGCTAAAATTAGACATAGAAAAACCTACATCTGAAGATATGCCTCAGTTTTGGATTGCAATCTTTTTTACGCTCTTGGCTGTTGCTGAACTATATCAGTCAATTAAAGATGTTGACCTACCATTACCAGTCTATTTAGGATTGGGGATGATCCTAGCTGTCGCATCCAATTACCAGCAGCAGCTTCCTTTTGACTCTGCCCTTGTCAAAACTACTCTGGTTGAGAATTCTTCGGCGATCCAATTAGCCCCAGTGACGATCGATCCTGCCCTCAATTCCACTCAGACACAAGACGTTGACTAACTTGCTTCGATCGAAATGTGATAGATGAGTAAGTCCTCGAACTTCAATCTCCTGGTATATTGGGATGGGGTTTATCATCTATCGATCGAGTATGAGTAAAAAGTATATTTTAGTTACGGGCGGAGCCGGATTTATTGGATCGAATTTTGTGGCGCAGATCGTCAGATCGACTGATGTGGTTGTGGTCAATTTGGACAAATTAACCTACGCTGGAAATCTAGCCACAGTAGAACAGTTCGCGGGTAACGCACAGCAGATATTCGTTCAGGGCGACATTGGAGATCGAGGATTAGTCGATGGATTATTAGCCAAGTATCAGCCTCAGGCAATTGTCAATTTTGCAGCAGAAACTCATGTCGATCGATCGATCGATGGGCCAGCGAGCTTTATTGAAACCAATATTAATGGTACATTTAATTTATTAGAATCAGCCCGTCAATACTGGCAAAATCTTGCCGAATCGGCACGGGCAGAATTTCGATTTTTGCACATCTCCACCGATGAAGTATTTGGCTCCCTCACTGCATCAGAGCCAGCCTTTACCGAACTAACGCCCTACAGTCCCAATAGCCCTTATTCAGCCTCAAAAGCTAGCTCCGATCACCTGGTTCGGGCTTATTTTCACACCTACAATTTACCGACTTTAATCACCAATTGCTCGAATAATTATGGCCCATATCAGTTCCCTGAAAAACTGATTCCGCTGATGATTCTCAATGCCTTTGCGGGTAAACCTTTGCCTGTTTATGGTGATGGTCAAAATGTCCGCGATTGGCTCTATGTCGAGGATCACTGCACGGCGATTGCGCTTGTGCTGGCAAAAGGCACACCTGGTGAAACCTATAACGTCGGTGGAAATGCCGAACGAGATAACCTCTGGCTGGTGAATCAACTTTGTGCCATCCTGGACGAATTATTACCAGCATCGCCCCATTGTCCCCACAGCCAGCTAATTCAATTCGTTAAAGATCGACCTGGACACGACAGGCGTTATGCGATCGATTTTACCAAACTCCAGCAGCAGCTCGGCTGGACACCCCAAGAAGACATTAACTCCGGCTTACGGCAGACGGTGCAGTGGTACATCGACAATCAAGCTTGGTGCGAGACTGTCACCACAGACAAATATCAGCAGCAGCGGTTGGGAGTGGGCGTATGAAAGGAATTATTTTAGCTGGTGGCTCTGGCACGCGGCTGTATCCGCTGACACGGGTGATTTCCAAGCAGTTGATGCCGATCTATGACAAGCCGATGATTTATTATCCCTTGTCCACTCTGATGCTGGCGGGGATTCAGGAAATCTTGATTATCTCTACGCCCCACGATTTGCCCTCATTTCAAGAATTATTGGGAGATGGCAGTCAGCTTGGTTTGGCGATTAGTTACGCGCCCCAGCCTCAGCCAGAGGGGTTAGCGCAGGCTTTTATCATCGGTAAGCAGTTTGTTGGCAATGATCCAGTTGCCTTAGTGTTGGGCGACAACATTTTTTATGGCGATAGCTTGAGCGTCAGCTTGCAACAAGCCGCCAAGTTAACCAGTGGAGCGATTGTATTTGGCTACTACGTTAGCGATCCGGCGCGGTATGGGGTGGTTGAGTTTAACACTGGCGGAGCGGCAATTTCGATCGAGGAAAAGCCCGCTAAACCTAAATCTAATTATGCGGTGACGGGGCTATATTTTTATGACAATCAGGTAATTGATATCGCCCACAATATCCAGCCATCCGCACGGGGTGAACTAGAAATCACTTCGGTTAATCAGAAATATCTGGAACTGGGACAGCTAAAAGTTGATAAACTCAGTCGCGGTACCGCATGGCTAGACACAGGTACCCACAGCAGCTTACTCCAAGCGTCGATTTTTGTCGAAACGATCGAACAACGCCAGGGCTTAAAGATTGCTTGTATCGAAGAAGTCGCCTTTCGGATGGGCTATATCGATGCCGAACGGCTAATATCGATCGGTAGCACGATGTCAAAAAATGCCTATGGACAGTATTTACTCAATTTAGCAGCGGAAGGATTGTAGTCATCTATGGAAATTATCAAAACTTCGATTCCAGAAGTAATCGTACTGGTACCGCCAGTTTTTAGCGATAGTCGGGGCTACTTTTTAGAAACCTACCAACAGCAGAAATACGCCTCAGCAGGTATTCCCAAGCCATTCGTGCAGGACAATCAATCCTACTCGACTAAAAATGTCCTCAGGGGGCTACATTTTCAACTCCGTCATCCCCAAGGTAAATTAGTGCGGGTAATCCACGGCAGTGTGTTTGATGTCGCGATTGACATGCGGAAAAATTCACCCACTTTTGGCAAATGGCATGGAGAAATTCTATCTGCTGAAAATAAGCGGCAAATGTATGTGCCTGAAAATTTTGCACATGGTTTCTGTGTGCTCAGTGACAGTGCTGAATTTGTCTACAAGTGTACGGATTTCTATGTGCCTGGGGATGAGGTGGGTTTGATTTGGAACGATCCACAAGTCGGCGTTAAATGGCCGATTGAGCAGCCGATTTTGTCGGAGAAGGATGCTGTGTTGCCGAGTTTTGCTGACGTTTTTGATTTGTTGCCGGAATAGGATTAGTGAGGGCGGGGATCTACCCACCCCGCATCCACTCAACCAACCATCTCCAGACACTGTTCCAAACTTACCTTCCAGTCAGGTAACTGCACCCCAAAATCAGCCAAAATCTTGCTGTTATCCAACACCGAATTGGCTGGACGCTGGGCAGGGGTGGGATAATCAGTCGCTGGAATTGGGAGGATCTGCTCGATCGCTAGCTGCAATTCTGGATCGATCGACCTCGATCGATCTACAATCTGATTAGCAAAACCATGCCAGCTAGTTTTTCCCGCCGCTGAGAGATTGTATAAGCCTTTGATACTAGATAGATCGTGGCGGCATTGGGCGATGATTTGAGCTGTAGCTTCCGAGATCGATCGACTCCAAGTGGGTGAGCCAATTTGATCCGCGACAATTTTTAGCTCCTGCTTGGCGGCGGCTAGACGCAAGATGGTTAGCAAAAAGTTTTTACCACGATTGCCATATACCCAGGTTGTACGAAAGATCAGGTGGGCGCAATCAACCTGAATGATGGCTTGTTCTCCAGCTAGTTTACTCGCGCCGTAGACGCTGATTGGATTAGTAGGATCTGTTTCTGAATAAGCACCAGTTTTTGTACCGTCGAAAACATAGTCGGTGGAGTAATGTACCAGCAACGCTTGGGACTCCCGCGCCAATTCTGCCAGAATACCAGGCGCAATTGCATTAATTGACATACACAAGTCTGGCTCAGTTTCAGCCTTGTCTACGGCTGTATATGCTGCCGCATTGACAATGATATCTGGCTGGATCGATCGAACTCGAGTCCGAATCATGTCAGGATTGGCTAAGTCTAAATCCTGAGATCCGCAGACGGTAATCTGCCCCAGACTCGCTAGTGTCCGCTGAAGCTCCCAGGCAACTTGCCCCTGTTTGCCGAGAATTAAAATCTTTTGCATATTCGCGCCGCTGCTTTAAAAGTCAAAATAAATAAATGCCAAACTCTCCGCCGGAGATAACAATGACACAATATATAAACATACCGGAATCAGCACCAGTTTTAGATGCCAATTGAGGTTTAATTTTAATAATCGATCGAATCCATAGGCAACGATCATCGATATTGTCAACAGCACTAAACTTAGCAAAATTTGACTGTCGGTTAACTTAAGACTTTCCACATATACCTTGGTTGCAAATTGAGCATCACGGGTATAGCCCCACAGATGACTAAATACTAAATTAGACTGACTAAGATTGGGCAGCCTAAACCAAATCCAAGCAACAAATACTAACGGTTGAGTTAATAGCCAACCGCAGAGCAATCCCCAACGGCTTTGCCAAAATAGGGCAAGCGGTGGGATTTTTTCAGAAAGTACACTAGTTAAGCGATGGACGATGAGCGCAAGCCCATGAATGATGCCCCAAACCAGATAACCCCAGTCAGCACCATGCCAAATTCCCGAAATTAGCATCAGTGCAAATAGATTGAGACAAGTCCGTACTAACCCCAATCGGGAGCCGCCCAAGGGAATATAAATATAGTCCCGCAACCAGTTTCCCAAACTAATATGCCACCGCCGCCAAAAGTCAGCAATGCTGGTGCTCATATACGGAAAATCAAAATTTGTGGGTAAATTAATTCCGAATAAAATTGAAGTACCAGTGACGATATCGACATAGCCACTAAAGTCGAGATATAGTTGTAAACCATAGGCAAAAATTGCCAACCACAGGTCGATACTTCCTGCTCGATCGAGCGTCCCAGGATCGAATACCAGCCTCACATAAATTGCCAAATTGTCAGCAATTAATGTCTTTTTAAGCGCGCCACTAGCAATCAACCAACCAGCTTCAGTTAGTCGCTCATTTGACGGAAATTTGAGATTATTTAATTGGGGCGCAAATTGTTGATAATGCGTAATTGGCCCCGATACTAATTTTGGAAAAAACAACTTATACGCAGCGTATTTAAGCAGATTTCCGGTAGCGGGACTGCCTTGATAGACATTGATTAAGTATGCGGCTGATTCAAAGCTGAGGAAAGAGATTCCCAACGGCGGCAAGAAATTTGTCTTGAGCCACACCGCTAGTGGTTGAATTTGTTGTGGATTCAGTGGTGCAATGATCGTTAGCAAAAATGGAATATACTTAGCTGCAAACAATAATAAAATATTAAACACAACACCAGCAACTACTACTCGCCGCCGTTGTTGCCTCCCTCTGGGTAGCCAGCGACGAAAATATTCTTCTCCCAGCCGATCTTGAATCTCCTTATATTCAATAATTTGACTCTCTAATAATATCTTCCCAATCCAGTAGTTCACCAGAATCATGATCAGAATCACTGGAAAATATTGAATTTGAAGAAAAGAGCTATAGAATACAATACTAGAAATTACAATTACCCATAATTTGTGATTTTGAGTCTGCGCTATCTGCCAATAACAAACTAAGGTCAAACATAAAAAGATTGTATATTCTGGGGATATAAACTTCATTCGGTAGGAGCTGATTATAAGTACTCACATCTTTCATCAAAGCATAGTTGCTAGTGAATAGTGAACAGTTTTATTAATTAGATGTGGATTTATATTCTCGCTAATCTTATATCTACGACAAGTGAAAATATTGATTAAATCTAAAATGCTAACGTTCAGCATTTACCTGAATTATTTTGGTCTGTGTCAAGTATTCACTCACAGCAACTGCACCAGTTTGATTGAGATGACTCGGATCGGAGAAATGGTTATGGCGAGTATTTAATAAACCATCCATGTCTACAAAAGTAAGCTGGTTTGAATCCATTAGCTTCTGCATATAGTCTTTGAAAGTTAATTCATGCTGACGACGATATTTATCGAGGTAAATATCCGATAGAGGCAGATTGACAAATACTAGCGGAATTTTATTGACTTTCAATAAATCGATGGTCTGACGCAAGGCAACATCTTGCCGATCTTGTAACTGAAAGCTAGCATAGTCACCGTCACTATCTCCAGTAACTTTAGAGTACTTTTGATAATAAGTATCAGGCTCGAACTGCAACTTTAGTGGTAAAAATCCATCAGCATTAATATCTCGCTCATTAACACTTGCCGCTGGATCTTGACTAGAACTAGAGTTTTCCCCATCCTCAAACTGTCCCACTACAGGTAAGCTATCCCGCACTAAATCTTTGAGTCGATCGCGATGATGGTAAGCTGGTGAAATCGCGGCAAGCTGAAGATTAATTGCTGTATCAAAATCTTGGTAAGCATTTTGAAAGAAAGATTGTGCTTGTAGCAAGGGCGAGTTGCCTTGATTAAATCCGGCGGTACGCGCTAATTTTCGATAACCACTGGATGAGCTAATCGTATCATATGTTCGATCGAGTCTGCCGCTATTAAATGCCCTAGAACCATCTGCCCAAATTACCATTTTAGGTAACTGTTCGGATTTTAATAATTGTCTCAAGATCAGATCGACGACTTGTGCTGTTGCTCCATTAATACCAAAGTTATAAGCCTGAAGATTCGCATTTTTGCGAAATATTGCTGGATCGATACCTCGCAATGCGCGAGAGCTGCCGACGATCAAAATATCGGGTACGCCTTGTTGAGTACAACGGAGTTGATATTGGGCTAGTTTCTGTTCGAGTAGATAGTTATTAAATGATAATTGGGCAGCTTGTTCTGGAGCTTCAATTATTGGCTGATTAGTTGCTAATCCAGATCTGATTGCCAGATCGCTAGCTGTAACCAAGCCTAATCCCACTACTAGTAATAATAGCGATCGTTCCCAGCGAAATTGAGGTTCATAGACTAGTTGGTTATTGGCGAGGGATCTAAATTGATGCTTCCAAATTCCCGTTCCAACTAAATATTTACTAACGCGCTCACTCCAATCAATTTTGGGTAGCGGTGGCTCCACTACAAATTGATGCTCCACTGCAACTGGTGGTAGTTCTAATGGTGCTTGACTAAAATCTACGCCGTAAGTCCACTGCGCGGAGGATTGTCCAGCGATCCTCCCGTGGATTCGCACCCCTCGAATTCCTGGTAATGCCAACTGTTGAATCACCTTAACCACAGTTG
>JANNBD010000285.1:0-2009 GCA_031385105.1 Chamaesiphon sp. OTE_78_metabat_374 | reverse complement strand
ACACAGATGAATGTGCAACTGCATCGCGTTGTTAGCGACATCACGGGCGTAACTGGGATGGCAATTATTCGAGCCATTATCGCTGGGGAACGTGACCCACAGCAGCTAGCCTTATTGAAAGATCCTCGTGCGAAAAGAAGTGTCGCAGAAATTGCCGCAGCACTGGTCGGAGATTATCGAGTAGAGCACCTGTTTGTGCTCAAACAAGAGTTGAATCTGTATGACATGTATCAACAGCAGATTCAACAATGCGACCAGCAAATCGAACAGTGTCTATCGGAGTTTGACAGTCAAAACGATGAGCCACTTCCACCTCGACCCAAAGGTAAAAAGCCCAGTCGGAACGCACCTAACTTCGATTTGCGTTCGCATTTATATCGAATTAGTGGTGTAGACTTCACTCAAATTGATGGGTTAGAAGCACTGACGGTACAGGCAATTATTGCTGAAGTCGGTCTAGACCCCACGCGCTTTCCTACCTCCAAACACTTCACCTCGTGGTTGGGTATTTGTCCAGGCAGTAAAATTAGTGGTGGTAAAATCCTCAGTTCTAAAACTCGCAAGGTCGTTAACCGTGCCTCCAATGCTTTTCGGATTGCTGCTCAATCTTTGGCTAACAGTCAGACGGCGTTGGGTGGATTTTATCGCCGGATTCGCTCTCGTTCGGGTGCACCAATTGCTATTACTGCAACAGCGCATAAGTTAGCGCGGATTTTTTATCATTTGTGGACAACTGGTGAAGATTTTGTGGATGCTGGTGTTGATGCTTATGAGCAAAAGTATCAGCAACGGTTCGTCAAACATCTCAAGCAACGCGCCAAGCAAATGGGCTTTGAGCTAGTCCCTGAGCCAACTGTGAATTGAGTTTCTTAGAAGAGGCTATGCCAACGAGTGCGACAAACTGATCGTGGGCTAATTTCGCGCGATACTTAGCATCAGCAAAATCTTCATTAGTCGCAATCTCAGCAAAAATCACCTGTCCCAGCAGTTCGCATGCCTTCCGCAATTCATAAGACACAAATTTGGGAGTCTGATGGTGACAGACAATAATCCCCCACAACTGGCCATTTTTAACCAGGGAAATCGTCAGCGATGCCTTGACTCCCATATTGTGGAGATATTCCGTATGACAGGGCACCGCACTGCGGAGAATTGACAGGGTTAGATCTGTGGGTAGTTGGGTGAGTGGATTTTGGACGGGGACGATCTCCACCCCCTGTTCCCGCGCATCGAAAATTGCCCGCACCCGATTGGCGATAAATAGCTGCCGCGCATAGCCAGGGATATCCGATTCGGGGAAATGTAAGCCTAAATAGGACTCCATTCGATCGATCCGATCTTCGGCGATGACCTCCCCATGTCCATCGGAATCAAATTTATACAACATCACTCGATCGAATCCAGTCAATTTGCGGACTTCTGCCACGACAATTCTTCCGAAAGCGGATAAATCAACAGTTGTGGTCAATCGATCGATCGCTGCTTTTGCTAAATGATAAAAGCTCAGAAATGGGATGATCTCTCTCTTTTCAGTTGGCTCCAACTCTAGAATCAAATATCCATCTGGACTACGATGGAAAATAGCATCAAAAGTACTATATTCGTCTGTATGTTTACGAATCCAGATTTTGCTAGAATTGTGAAAATCTAGCGTTTTTTGCGTCAATTCTGCTCGAAATTGCTCTACCTGAAAAATATCTAAAATCTGCTCCAATGGCTTTCCCAGCATCGAACTGGGCGCGATGCTAAATGCCTCGGAGGTATTATCACTAACTTGTAAAATAACTAGACTTGGTTCAGACAGTACTAGTAGTACGCCATGAGACTGAATTTTAGTCAGATTACTAATTGACGGTTGATTTATTTTACTCAGGTCGAGTTCCGCTCCGCCCAAATTGATAACTGTCATAATTGCCTCGTTCGCATCTCGATGGGAGGAATGCTCTATTCTGTGTACGATAGAATCTACAATTGAGTCCAGTATATAATATACACCACAATCTATCTAT
>JANNBD010000277.1:0-2759 GCA_031385105.1 Chamaesiphon sp. OTE_78_metabat_374 | reverse complement strand
AGATTTCATCAACAGTAATTGTCTCCGTCTGACCACTCTTAGGGGGTGCGCTTGCGCGTTCGAGACTAGTATAGATGATACTCTTGCCAGATTGATCGACTGTCACCTGCTGCACTTGACAATCCAGAATTAGATTTACGCCTTCCTTGATTAATGTCTGCTGCAAAATTGCGGCGGCATCAGGATCTTCCTTGCTCAAGATCTGACTACTGCGATGCAATAACACGACTTCACAGCCCAATCGCTGGAATGTTTGTGCCAATTCACAACCGATTGGTCCCCCACCAATAATTGCTAACCGCCGTGGACTTTCGACGAGGGAAAACACCGTTTCATTCGTCAGATATCCAGCTTCAACTAATCCAGGTATTTTAGGGGTTGCGGCTCTAGCACCTGTGGCAATTACCGCTTTTTTGAACTTGAGGATTCGATCTGCAACAGTAATTGTATCTTTACCTGTAAACTTGCCGTCACCCAAGAAGACATCCACGCCCAGCTCTTGGAATCTAGTGGCTGAATCATTGTGACTAATTTCGGCCCGAATCCGCCGCATCCGCTCCATCACGGCACCAAAATCAATCTCTACCGATTCAGCCCGAATACCTAGCTCCTGACCTCTCCAAATCTCACCGATGATCCGACTCGATCGAATGATCGTTTTCGACGGTACACAGCCAAGATTCAGGCAGTCTCCGCCCATTAAATTGCGCTCGATCAGAGCTACTTTTAGCCCCAATCCCAACCCCGCTGCACCCGCCGCCACCACCAATCCGGCAGTCCCCGCACCAATTACCACCAGATCGTAAAGATCCGCAGGCTCTGGATTAATCCAGTCAGGGGGATGTACATAGTCAATCAGTCGTTGATTGTAAGCATCCATCGGTGAGATTGTTGTCATAGGTATTGGGGACTGGGGGACTGGGAGACTGGGGGCACGGGGGCACGGGAGAATAATTAGGTTAACTATTCACTATCCACCATTCACTATCCACTATTCACCATTCACTATCCACCTTTCACCGATTCCGCTAACGCTTGTTTCGCCAACCGAGTCACATAAACAGTCACCGCCACCGTCGCAATCAAACCGACAATCCGAATTGTCCACTGAAGCGTCGGATTAGTGGGTTGGGCATCGGTGCCAATTAGTGCCAAACTACTAGCCAGAGAGCCAATATAGACAAACATGATCGTACCTGGAATCATACCGATCGAACCAATTATATAGTCCCGTGCGGAAACTCCAGTCACCCCAAAGGCATAGTTCAATAAATTGAAAGGAAAAGCTGGCGATAGTCGTGTCAGTAAGACAATTTTCAATCCTTCCTTGCCGACAGCTCGATCGATCGATCGAAACTTATCATTACCCGCAATCTTTTTAGCAACCCAATCACGGGCTAAATAACGCCCAACTAAAAATGCCGCAATCGCGCCCAAAGTTGCACCAATAAAGACATAAATACTCCCCAACCACACGCCAAATAAGACTCCTGCTCCTAGTGTCAGCGCAAAAGCTGGCAAAAATGCAATGGTCGCAATGATGTAAAGACCGATAAAAGCAATCGGCGCGATCGATCCCAGGCTATCAATCCACACTAGTGCATTCTTGAGTAATGTTTGTAGATTAAACTCAGCACTAACTGTTGGTATAGATTGTGCCAGTGCAGGCATCGATGGGATTGACAAGCTAAGTACTACTAATGAAAATAGAACAACTAAATATCTCATGAGTATCTCATCATAGTTCCCATACTTAAAATCATACTTAGTAAAAGCAAGAAATGTAGCCTCCTATCCTAAAACTCAATTAATTCTCAATTCTCAATTAACAACAGCCATCACCTTGATAGTACCAAGTAGATGGAGTAACCATACAGTGATCGGGTTGCGCTGCGAGTAATTTAGCTGCTGTTTTATCACACACTGCTGTCGGCAAACCGCGCGGTAAAATATGTCCAGCTCGGTCGTCAAATACCGTCTCTGTTCCCGTATAAATTGCCGTTTTGCCCGTAAAAATACAGGCACCATCAGCCGGAATCGGTACTTTAAAGGCAACTGAATCGAGACTTTCTAGTAACAAATGTCGATCGAGTTGATAGCTAGGTGCATCTAATAATCGATAAGGGCGACGCGCCCGAATTTCAATTTGCCCAAATCCAGCCGCAACAATTCGCTGTGTGTACTCATCATAAGTCATTGCCCCCGACAGACACAGTGCCCGCAGTCGTTCGTCCTGCTGTAAGTGTAGCGGCATCTGACGAGTAGAAATCGGATCGCTCATCTGGAGCCTGCCACCTGGCTTGAGGACGCGATAAGCTTCGGCTAACGCTCGATCTAGATCTGCTGGTTCAAAAATATTGAACAGACAGTTTTGGGCAACAACATCGATCGATCCATCAGGAACGCCTAGTTCAAAGGCATCACCCGATCGAATCTCGACAAAACTCGGATCGAACCAAGGATTGGATTCAGCCGCTAGTTTGAGGTTTCGCTCTGCTGCTAGCCGCATCGCCGCTACCGGATCGATCGCAATTACCCCTGATACCCGCCGACTAAAATAAGCAAACTGGAGAGCCTCTAATCCACCGCCTACGCCAACATACAACACCGTTGGCTGATTGATTAGCTCTGAAGGGTGAACCGTGCTGCCACAGCCATAGTTCATTTCCTGCATGATTTTTGGCATGGTTAAGCCTGGCAAAGCCCAAATAGGCGTAGTGGTGCAACACAAACCAACATCGGGTTTCTCGGCGGCTTGC
>JANNBD010000182.1:0-2217 GCA_031385105.1 Chamaesiphon sp. OTE_78_metabat_374 | reverse complement strand
ACTGCTGGAAAGTTTAAATCCGTGCCGATGGCAGTGATCGAAATGTTGACATTCCCCCGCACCACCTGAACACCTGGGCGATATAAGAACGCTGACACCGCAGTCGCAGCGGGGACTTGTTTGGCGATCGATCGCGCATCTTCCCAAGTCAGGGTACTCGCAGAACCAGCCCCCTGGCTGATACCACCCGTTCTCGCTGCGGCTGCTGAAACTTGGAGGATATTGGTGCCCAATGCCTCAATTCTCAATTCAGTGGCTCTTTGCACGCCTTGCCCGATCGAAGTTATCGCAATGACAGATGATATCCCAATAATCACGCCGAGCATCGTTAAGCCGCTGCGAATTTTGTTACTCCATAGGGTTTCGACTGCCATCAGAAATATTTCTAGCAGTGAGATTTTGCGTTTGGTGCGGCGGGAGGGACGCATGAGGGATTTGTCCGCTAAATCCCCTCTTGGGAGGGGTGCCTGCAAGGTGGGGTGGGTAGATCTACGCATGAATTCAAGTATCCATAAATGGTAGTTTCGGAGAATGTGGGTTCTGGCTGTCTATCGTCAACCGCCATCTGTAATCGCAGTGGCTTTACGGGTTCCAGGTGGAAAACTGAGTAAAACCCGTTCGTTCCCAGTTAAACCAGACTTGACTTCAGTTTTGTCATTAACAGTCGTCCCCACCACGATCGGCATAAATACCGGATCGCCGCCTGTTTTCGCCACAAATACACCCTGAGCCTTTGCCTGTTGGACGATCGAAGCCGTTGGTACAACTAGCACCTGATTTAGTTCTCCAGCCTTAAAATCGATCGACACATTCATCCCCTGATGGAGTAGTCGTTGGGAGTCAGTCACCGCTACTTTCACCTCAAAACTGGTCACATTTTGTTGCACCAATGACTGGGTAGCAACTTGCGTCACTTTGCCCTCAAAGGTTTTGCCAGAATAAGCATCAACTTTAATTACTGCTACTTGCCCGACACGGATTTGGGAAATACTAGCTTCGGCTACCTGGGCCACAATTTCATTGGTAGATGCTAGAGCCAGAATCGAAGATGATGTTGCCGAAGTCACCGCACTACCCGCCGTTGTGGGGGTAACGAATGCACCAGGATCGGCATATTTACGAGCAACAATCCCCGCGAAGGGGGCGCGAATGACCGTATCGTCGATATTCCGTTGGGCGATCGCGACTGCACCCTGAGCTGCCATAACTTGGGCGCGGGCTTGGGCGATATCTTCAGGGCGCGATCCGGCGTTGAGGAGGCTTAATGCCTGTTGCCGCTGGTTAAGAACACTTTTGGCTTGGGCGATATCTTCAGGGCGCGATCCGGCGTTGAGTAGATTCAATACTTGCTGGGCTTGCTCTACTTGCGCTTGGGCACCATCACTAGTCGATCGAGCCGTACTCAAAGCTTGTTGAGAGATTGCGCCTGATGCTTGTAATTTTTGAGTGCGGGACAAATCTTCTTGAGCTTGTCTGTGGGTGACTTGAGCTTTATTCAAGTTGGCTACAGCTCCAGCGATATCTTGCGATCGATTCCCCGCCATCACCTTATTCAAGTTAGCAGTGGCTTCGGCTACCTGAGCAGTAGCCCCAGAGATTTCTTGAGATCGATTCCCAGCAACAACCTTATTCAAATTCGCCTGAGCAGCAGCAACGTTTCCCTGAGCTTGGAGCAATTGCCCTTGAAGGTTTGAATTGTCCATATAAGCGACAATCTGCCCTGGCTGGACAAAATCACCTTCTTTGACCAGCAGCCGTTTCAGGACACCAGAGTTTTTGGGGCTGACATTGACCGAACTTTCGGGTTGCACGGTGCCATTGGCGGATACCAAAATTGTCAGATTCCCTCGCGTGACTGCTGCTGTCTGAATCTTGCTTTGTGCCTGCTGTTTGGGCACTGTCACCAATTGATTATAGGCAGCATAGCTACCAACACCAGTGAGTGCGATCGCCACCAGCGACCACATTAGCCGTTTGTCGATCTTTGGATGACGTAGCGTTTCCGACAGAGAATCGATGCCCTTTTTGAAATTCAGACTAATACTTAACAAAGGTCACCTCAAATTTGGGTGTGAGGAGATTGGTAGATGCCAATATCCTAGTAGTTGTTTCTGTAATATCGACTATCGCGGCGGTATCGACCATCGCGGTTATATCGATAGTCGCGGTTGTATCGACCATCGCGGTTATATCGATAGTCATAGTTGTATCGATAGT
>JANNBD010000155.1:0-22685 GCA_031385105.1 Chamaesiphon sp. OTE_78_metabat_374 | reverse complement strand
ATGACTCTCTCATTCCAGATGATTATGCAATTTTGATATTTGAGGGTGCAGAAAGACCAACTGCAATTACAATGATTTTAGTTGGTAAAAATGAAGATCGTGATTTGCACTTACTTATTAATGAAGAGGTAAATATTGCAGGTAAAAATACAATGGTTGACGTTTCTTCTCAGGAAATACTTAAAGTTCTTGAACGAATATCATTTCCAGAAGAAAATACAAATATTTTAGATTATGTCAATTCATTCAATAATGATACCGTTGAAGATGTCCTGTACGGGAACAATCAATTTAAATCAGATCAACAAATTACAAGAAGATTTGCGAGTTTAACGCATGAACAACTTCAAAGGCAGATGCAAACTGCACAAGAAACAGGCAGATATGGAGAGGAAATCTTTCGTGCTTGGTTAATACAACGTGGTCAGACTGAAGAAAATTTCAAATGGATATCTAATGATTCAGCTAGATCGTCTTATGACTACGAAATAACTATGCCTTTTTGGATGCCGTCATTGGAAAAAGCTTATATTGATGTGAAAACAACAAAAAGTCACTTCGATCAGTCTTTCCATATGAGTCTCTCTGAAATTAAATTTGCTTCACGGCATGAGAACTATCGCATTGCTAGAATTTTTGATTTGAACAATATATCAACACAGGTATATATTTTGAGTGGCATCGCTGAGATTGCGAAGAAAATATTGGACAACTTTTCATCTCTTCCTGGCACGGTTGCAGTCGATAGTATTTCATTGGTGCCAAGTCAATTCAACATAGAACTAAAATCAGTCGTTGAGATCCTAAGTTAGTAACTTACTATGATTTGGAGGCAAACAATCAAGACTTGAATTCGACATTTTATCGATCTTAACCTGACTCTTGTGATAAAATTGACCCTCTCCGTGTTTGATATATTATTTGGTTGAGGGTCGATCGCATGAGTGGCTTAAAGGGTAGAGATTTATTGAGCATGACAGATCTGAGCGCTGACGAGACACTCGCCCTGCTCCAACTCGCCGCCGATCTCAAACAAGGTAAAATTAAGCCGATTTGTCGCCAGAATTTGGGACTGCTATTTTATAAGTCTTCGACTCGGACACGGGTGAGCTTTTTTGCGGCGATGAGCCAGCTAGGAGGGCAAGTAATCGACCTCAATATCGGTTCGATGCAAATTGGTCGAGGGGAGCCGTTGGCGGACACTGCGCGGGTATTAGACCGATATTTGGATGTGTTGGCGATTCGGACTTTTGCTCATGCCGATGTGGAGACTTTTGCGAAGTACGCACAGATGCCGATTATTAATGCGCTGACGGATTTGGAGCATCCTTGTCAGGTATTTGCAGATCTCCAGACAATTCAGGAGTGTTTTGGGCAGCTAGCGGGTTTGAAGCTGGCTTACTTTGGCGATGGCAATAATATGGCGCACTCCCTGCTGCTGGGTTGTGCGACGGTGGGGATGGATATTGCGATCGCGTGTCCCACTGATTTTACGCCAGATCCGGCGATCGTCGATCGAGCCAGATCGATCGCAGCGAGTAAAGGTACAGAAGTTACAATCACCCAGTCACCGCAAGAAGCTGCTAGTGAGGCGCATATAGTCTATACCGATGTCTGGGCAAGCATGGGGCAAGAAGCTGAATCTGATACACGGATTCCGGTATTCCAGCCCTATCAAGTCAATCGAGAATTATTGACCATCGCCGATCCTGATGCAATTGTTTTACACTGTCTTCCCGCCCATCGTGGTGAAGAAATAACTGAAGATGTCCTTGAGGGTACTCGATCGCGAGTCTGGGATCAAGCTGAAAATCGGCTCCACGCTCAAAAAGCACTACTAGTAAGTGTCTTGGGTGCGGAATAAAGAATCGCCCAAGTTATCATCAAGATTCAGAAACAGCGAACATCGATCGAGCTGCTAATTTTGCATCGCTAGCCGCAGTTTTAACTACTAATCAATTGGAACCCGATCGATCTCTAAATCTCTCATCATCCAGTAAAGACTCCCACTGAGCACAGCAGCAAAAAAGCACCAAACTGATACCATTGTGATCTGAAAGAAAATTTGACTGACGATAAAAGAAAAAAGCACAATACCACCAAAGATTTTCAAAAATGTGCTCTGCGCGATCGCAAATGGCAGCACAATCACCATCAAATAGAAATATTTAATAATCTCATAGAAAGGAATAAAACTCAGATCGTAAAATAAATTGCCGGAAAAAGTTTGGGGACTTACACCATGATAAATAATCCACCCAAACAGATAAATACCTAGTAGAAATCCACCACCCGTTAATCTTAACAAAAATCTCCTGCTACTAAGATCTTGCTCTAAACAGTAAATAGAGAGCGGACTTAGCACTAACCAGAGCAAGCTTGCAAATAGTAAAAATCCATAAGTAGCAATAGGATCGATTATCTCCAGTAGGCTTTGCCAACGAACTAAATCACTACCACTTTTACCGAGCCAGACTAATCCTTCTAAAGTTTGCTGCAAGGCAAATAAACAAGGAAATGCAGCTAATAGTACTTCTTGCTTGGAAGTTGTTCTACTAATAGTAGCAATGCCCAATAATGACAAACCTGCTGCGGCACTGAAGCTAACGATCGCCGAAAAACACATAAAGTTTGATTCCAGTAATCGATCCTAACTAGCTATCAAGATATTAGACCGAATCTCTGCCACTAAATCGCTCAAATTGTCTCGATCAATCCGATAACTAAGCGGATGAGCAATCAGCCTTGCACTACTATAAAATAGCGTTTCAATTTCAATTAGCCCATTCTGCTGAAGTGTTTTGCCAGTCGAAACTAGATCGACAATTGCTTCGGACATGCCAGTAATTGGCCCCAATTCTACTGAACCAGATAGGGGGACAATCTCGATCGGTAAATCGATACTATCAAAGTATTCTCGCGCACAATGGACAAAGGTGGAAGCGACTCGACCATGTGCGGGTAAATCTAAGGTATTCCGATAGGGACTATCAGCTCTGACGGCGACTGATAGCCGACAACCGCCAAATTTGAGATCGACTAGTTGGGCGACTTGAGGTGTTTTTTCTCGCAATACGTCATAGCCAACGATGCCCAATTGAGCTTGTCCATACTCAACATAGACAGGTACATCATGATTGCGTACCAGCAATGCTCTCGCCCTACCAGTAGGATCCGTGATTTCGAGTTGGCGGTTACTTTTATCAAGGAAGGCACTGAAATCTAAACCAACGGACTGAAATAGTTGAATGCAATCTTTGAGTAAACCACCTTTGGGTAAGGCTACGGTAATCATTTAATTAGTGAATAGTGAATAGTGAATAGTGAAGGGTGGTAAGTAGCTAGGTACAAATATTCAAGTATTTATTAGATCGAAACTTATTAAATTCGAGATTGGAGGAAACATATTGTCCACTCTACGCATTATTTTATTAACGATCCACTATCCACTATCCACTAAACCACTAATCTTGTGTTTTGCTGATGAATAATCCGATCGATTGTACCTGGAGGAATAGCGGAAATTAATTTGCGGGTGTATTCTGTTTGGGGTGATTTGTAGATGGCGTAGGCGGAATCGATTTCTTCGATCTTACCTTGATTCATCACCATTATGCGATCGCTCATGAACTTGACGACGCTCAGATCGTGGGAGATGAAGATATATGTGAGGTTAAATTCGCCCTGTAGCTCTTTGAGCAGGTTGAGGACTTGGGCTTGGACGGAGACATCGAGAGCGGATACGGATTCGTCGCAGATGATGAATTTGGGGTTGAGGGCGAGGGCGCGGGCGATGCAGACACGCTGACGTTGACCGCCAGAGAGCTGGTGGGGGTATGATTTGAGGTAGTCGGGGTTTAGGCCAACTCGTTCGAGCAGATAGGTGGCGCGTTCTTGCCGTGTAGCTCTGCCTTTGATTGTATTGTGAATAACTAGCGGCTCGACAATCAAATCGCTGATATTCATCCGAGGATTGAGGGCACTGAAGGGATTTTGAAAGATGATTTGGAGATCGCGTCGCAGGATTTGCATCGCTTCGCCTTTGAGCTTGGTGATATCTTTGCCTTGAAATTCGATCGATCCTTGTTGGGGTTCGATTAATCGAATAATTGTGCGGGCTAGGGTACTTTTACCACAGCCGGATTCACCAACTAATCCAAGTGTTTCGCCTGAATAGACATTAAAATTAATATCATTTACAGCCCAATTATATTGGTTTTTATCTTTGCCAAACATACCTTGAGCCGGAAACCCAACTTTTAGATTCTTAACTGATAATATTGGTTCTGGTCGATTGCCAATCTTGGGCAATTTAATTTCAGGTTTACTAGCTGGATCTTCAGGATTAACCTCAATTAGTTGTGTTGGTTTTTCGACAATTGTAATTTCACCATTGGAGAGTAGGTACTCTTCCATGAAGTCTTTAATTGTCGGTAGAATTTCGGTATCTCGATCGAGCTGTGGTCTACAAGCGAGTAAACTCTTGGTGTATGGATGGGTGGGGTGTTGAAATAGTTCTAAAATCGGCTTGTATTCAACTATTTTGCCTTTGTACATGACGGCGACAACATCAGCAATCTCGGCGATAATTCCCAGATCGTGGGTAATAAAAACCATCGCCATTTGTCGCTTGTCCCGCAGCTCCTGGAGTAGTTCCAAAATTGTCGCTTGGACGGTGACATCTAGAGCTGTTGTGGGTTCATCGGCGATTAATAAAGTTGGATTACAAGAAATCGCCATCGCAATTGTTACTCGCTGCAATTGTCCCCCAGATAGTTCATGGGGATATCGATCGAGCCAAGCTGATTTCTGTTGATTGATAACAGTGTTGATATCGCGATCTGTGGTGCTGGGAATTGGATCTGTGGCTAGATTAACTGATTTAATCTTCTCTAAATACTGTTCGCGCAACTTGTCATCACTGGGGACTAATTTAACTTCTTGCAGGCTATAGATTGCCTGTCTTCTCGCTTCTGCCTTGGAGATAGACTGGTGCTGTAAAATAGCTTCAATCAGTTGATAGCCGATCGTAAATACGGGATTGAGCGAACTCATTGGCTCCTGAAAAATCATCGCCATTTGTTGACCCCGATAACTCGAAAGCTGAGTGGGTGATAATGTCAGTAAATCTACCTGCGAATCTGGATTATCTCCCGATCTATTTCCCTGAAACCACACTTCACCCTGACTAACCTTGCCTGGATTGGGCAACAGCCCCATTACTGCTAAGGAAGTAATTGATTTGCCCGAACCTGATTCACCCACAATCCCCAATGTCTGTCCAGGCTGGAGTACGAACGAAATCCCATCCACGACTGGTTGCTTGGTACCAGGGAATTCTACCCGCAAATTACGCACGTCGAGCACAGGATGGCTGGAGCGTAGCCGCTCAGAATTAGTCATATGTGAATCAGTGATGAGGTTCGATCGATCTAATTCCTCTATCTTACGCTAATCGTTAACTCGAACAATCAATTTTAAATCACAGGCTTGCGATCTGATCGATTCCCTACACATCGGGAAGAGGCCACACAAAACAGAATTAGTGTAATAGCATAATATTAACTACCATCTCCCAATTATGTCTGTCAGTACACTTGTCACCACCCTAGATTGAGCTATGCCGTTTAAAACATTCCGAATTTTCCTAGTACCGATCCTTTTTGTCGTCTCGTTGATTCGGATTGAAAGTAGTTTTGCGGCATCACCCAGCCAAGTTTCAGCGGTGACAATGACCTCATCGAATAAAATCGCTCAAGGTGCTGATGCCGATCTCCAGCGGCGAATCCAAGAACAGCGAGAAGCAGAGCGGGTGCTCAAAGAAGGGGAAAATCTGAAGCGGGAAGTCAGAGATAATAATTATTTCCCAGATCGAGGTTTAGAACGGCAGGTTGGCGAACAAATAAATAAAATCCGGGAACCTAACAGCAATCCTCAAAGAGTGCGGGAAGCTGATGCCGAAATCACGCGCCTACGCCAGCAGAATAATAGTCGCCCTAACTACTATTACGATCCTTATTTTCGCCCTTACTACAATACCGCACCCATTATCTTCGCACCTGGATTTTACAACTACCCACCATCCAATACCTTCCCTGAAGCCTCACCACCTCAAGATCGGCTTGTCCAAACTGCGGCACCAATTGAGCCATATAGTTCTGGGTTTGGCTTACTGGTGTCTAGTGGCTTCAAAGATGGCAAAATCACTCCAGGACTAGGCGTGAAGTACAAAAATATTGGCTTTGAAATTGCGGGGATTTTTAACCAGGATAGTCTACCGCCTGTTACCTTAAATGATTTTCCACTGCCCAGCACGCCTCTGTTCTCGCTTGCCACAGATCTCGGCAAAAAGAAACTCAGCGCGCAATGGGGCGCAGATGTACTCGGCTTTCTGGATGTGGATCCCCGCGTTGCTGTCTATGGCAGTGTCGGCTTGTACTTTCAAAGTGTCGGGCAAATCGTCCAATCTGGGGCATCCAATGAACTGTTCAAGCAAACTAACGAGACTGAAACTACTGGTGCAATTGGTGGTGGCGTAAACTATAAAGCCAGCGATGCAATTAACCTGGGCATTGGCTATCACTCCCTGCGTGGTGTAACGGCACGGATCGGTATTAATTTCTAAATCATAAAAAACTCCACATTTGGACAATTATTACGGCATTTGTCACAAAAATATATGATTTGTTTGTTTGGTTACAAACACTATGATTTTTAGTTGTTAGGATAGACTCATACCAGCTAAATTCTAGCAGCTTGCTGGAGTTTGCCGAATGAATCATTCGATCGGTGGTGTGCTACCTTTTTTCGACTAACTATCCCATTTTTTGGAGATATCTCTGTATGTCATTATCCAAAGGCGTAGAAATTTATCAACTTACATCTGTAAAAGCGGGGATGATTCAGTTTTATACTCCCCAATCTAGCCACGAAACAATGTTGGTGCAAATTCCGCCAAACACGATCGATGATATGTTTGTGCATAAGTATCAAACCGATCAATTAATGGTCGTGCGGGGAAGTTTCACACTGGTGATTTTACACAACGGCAAGTATCAATACATCCCCCTAAGTGACTCTGGGCATCAGGTGGTAACTATTCCCCCAATGGTTCCTCACTCGGCTATTAACATCGGAGATGAACCCTGCACGATCATCAATGCTGTGATTCGTCACGGGGAATCTCATCCAGCCGATTATCGTCCACTTAAAGCACCTTTTCCCTACGATCTCAGCCAAATAGATCGATACTCATCGCCTCAAAATCATTCGATTGCAGCTTGAAGTTAGTGGATCGTGGATCGTGAATCGTGAATGTTTATTTCTTGGATAGAAAGAAAGGAAGATCGTGATTTGTGGACTGTTGACTTTTATTTCGAGTACAAATCTTGAAATGCTCACTATCCACTATTCACTATTCACCATCCACCAATTTAAAGTATCTTTCAATTAAAATAATTGCCACCAAATCATCGATCGGGCGTGGTGGTTGGCGCATTCCTTGGGGGATTAATTTGGTGATAAAATTTGCAGGATACATCTGCCAATATCGATCGCGTGCTTCTAAACTAGAATAGCGTTCGTCAATTAGGTCGATCGGTAAATCGGGAAAGGCAGTTGTTAATTGCTGTTGCCACTGTTTGGCTGTAGTTTGGTCTCCCATCACAATTCTACTAACGTGATACTGCTGACACAGTTCGCTAATCTTAGTAATTACTTCGACTGTCAACAATACTCGGTGGTAAAGCAATGCCCGATCTCCATTCATCAGTGCTACACCACACTTATCCTTCCCTGGATCGAAGCCCAGAATTGTTTCACTTCGATTGTCTCGTTGGCAAAGCCTCTCTGTAGGAGAATCAGTCATAATATTGCAGGTATAAGTAGCTATTCAGTTCATAATGCTCGATCGCATCCACTCCATCGCCACCGAACTCGCCCCCAGACTAATCGAGATTCGTCGTCACCTCCACGCCCATCCAGAATTAAGCGGCAAGGAATATCAGACATCTACCTACATTGCCGGAGTATTATCAGCCGCTGGACTACATGCCCAAGAAGCTGTGGGCAAAACCGGAGTTGTCGCTGAATTGCCAGGTGCTGGTACAGACGATCGATTGTTGGCGATTCGGACGGACATGGATGCGCTACCAATTATCGAAAATACTAAATTACCATTTAGCTCCAAGCATCAGGGCGTAATGCACGCTTGCGGTCATGATGTCCATACTACCGTAGGCTTGGGCACCGCGATGATCCTGGCTCAGTTGGGGCTAGAAATACCTGGCAAGACGCGATTCATCTTTCAACCTGCCGAAGAAATCGCTCAGGGTGCCGCCTGGATGGTAGCTGACGGGGCGATGAAAGAGGTTGATAGTATTTTCTCGCTGCACGTATTTCCATCGATTCCAGCCGGATCGATCGGGATTAGATATGGAGCTTTAACCGCCGCCGCTGATGATTTGGAAATTACAATTATCGGCGAGGCGGGACATGGTGCTAGACCCCATGAAGCCATCGATGCGATTTGGATTGCCGCCCAGGTAGTCACGGGGCTTCAGCAAGCGATTAGCCGCACTCAGAATCCCCTACGCCCGATTGTGCTGACGATTGGGACGATTAGCGGTGGACGCGCCCATAACATTATCGCCGATCGAGTCCAGATGTCTGGGACAGTTCGATCGCTCCATCCCGAAACCCATGAACTTCTCCCTGCCTGGATCGAGCAAATCGTCACCGATATCTGCCGTACCTACGGCGCAAAGTGCCAAGTAAACTATCGACGCGGCGTGCCCTCAGTCCAGAATGATATCGCCCTCACCCAGATCCTCGAATCATCCGCTAGAGCCGCCTGGGGCAACGAGAAAATCCAAATCCTCCCCGAACCCTCTCTCGGTGCCGAAGACTTCTCTGTGTACCTCCAACATGCCCCTGGGGCGATGTTTCGCTTGGGGGTAGGGCTACCTGATGCGAAGAATTATCCACTTCATCATCCGAAATTTATGGTGGATGAGTCGGCAATTATTACTGGAGTGGTAACAATGGCTTATACTGCCTACCAATATTGGCAGCAGTGAGTGAATAGTGAATAGCGCGAGATTAGAAATCATCCTGATATTGGGGTTGATTGCTTGTAAATACTATCTATAGACAAATAGGTAATATACGAGCCATGAGCAAGCTATCTAATTCTAGCCTTGCACTTTCTCAACAAGATACTTTTAATAAAAGTTCTCTGGTTGTTGCAATTGCAGCCATTGCACTGTCAGCGATCGTCAGTGCAGGAATCATTTACAGTTATGATATTCATCCTTGGGCAGGTTATGGATTGATTGCTAGTACTGCGCTGATCAGTGGTATTTTTGCTGGAATATTTTCAGAAATTTTTGATGTTAGAGCGCGAAAACTAGCACTAGCACAGGCGGAAACTGCCGAACTAAAAATCAAATTTGAACGCGAAATCCAGCAGGCGCAAGCACAGATCGATCGAGCGCGGTTAGACAAAATCCAGACTGAATCAATCATCACAGCTACTCAAATAGAACTAAACGAAGCAATAGCTCGACTAGATCTGTCAGCTCAAAAGCTAATCGCAGCCCAGAAAAATGCCGATCTCGCTCGATCGACAGCAGCAGAAATCGACCAAAGGTTAGCAGAAACAATTCAAGAAAAGCTCAAAGCTGAAACACAAGCTAGACTCGCTCAAGCTAGAGTAGATGAAATCACTCATCAATTGGCAGAGACAATTCAAGAAAAGCTTAAAGCAGAGGAAGAAGCTAGACTCGCTCAAGCTAGAGTTGCCGAAACAGATCGCGAGAAGCTCAAAGCTGAAGAAGATATTCGACTGGCGCAAGCGAAGGCAACTGATATCTCCCATCGATTAGCTGCCAAAATTCAAGAGAAGCTCAAAGCCGAAGAAGAAGCGAAACTCGCTCAAGCAAAAGTAGCTGAGACTGTCAAAAGATTGGTAGCTACAACGCAGGAGAAAAATGAAGCTCAAACCGTAGCCTTATCCGCTCAAGCAAAAGTAACTGAAATCACTCGAAAATTGGCGGCGACTACCCAAGAAAAATATGAAGCCGAGAAAAACGTCGAAGATCTGTGCCAATCGATCGATATTGAATATATTAGCTATGAAAAACTTCAGCGCGAAAATACTGAGCTAAAATTCACAATTAGTGAACTAGAGAAATTAGAGATTGACGATAATCAGATCGTTGAAAATACCAGTATTCAATGTCTAACTGTCTGTGATGCTTTAATGTTTGCGCGGACAAATTTTACAATCTTAAATATTTGGAATAACGCTTTTACTACCGCAGCAACACTCGATCGATATCTGCCGAAGAAGGTATACACAGTACTAGAAATCTTAGCGGAAGTTGGCGATCTCTATTTTCAGGGATCGATCGGCAATGGTATTCCCGAATTGCTCAGACAGCGCGGGGTACCTTGTAGTCGCGAATCAATGAGTACAATGGGTAAGTATGGGTATGAGCGAGATTTTCCCTATGCTGGTAAAAAAACTCAGCGGATGGAAATGCACCTAAAAATTGGGCGTAAAATTCGGATTTATTTTGATGTCGATCATGAAGATCGGAAGATCTCGATCGGCTATTGTGGTCAGCATTTACATACTGTAACTGGTTAAACGGGAATTCTCCAAAGCTTTGAACGCATTTTACGTTCATCCCTTCCCACTGGTTAAGCGTTTCAAGCGCATAGTTTGTAAAAACCACCAGCTCGTGGCACCTGGAATGGAACATAGTAGCCATAATGGTGACAGCATTACAGCTAGCATGATCCCACCGATTGCGGTGCTGATCCCTAAAACTTGGAATAGAATAATCCGGGGGCGGCGGTGAACTGTGCCGAGCTTGATTGTGCCACCCTGCAACCACCAGTAAATCGCTTGTAATCCACCGTCTAGCCAATGATAGAGCGGATAACGAATTGTTTGTGTCTGTGGAGATATTTTAAATGCTTTGACTAGGAGATTCCGCAGCATTAAGACACTTTTGGTACAGCAGCTAATCAGCGGAACCAAGGGCATATTCTCCCAGAGTTTATCAACTCCAATTCGATATTGATTGCGAAAAAAGTGCTGTTTTTGGGTGGCTAGATTAGTCAACGATTGATGGATAATTCGGGTGATTGTACTGGGGTTAGTGCTGGGGACTGGAGCATCAATTATGGCTGGAGAGTCATAGATTAAAGAATCGATCGTTTGGTTGGTTGATGATTGATTCTTTCCACCTAGTCGCCACCAACCAGCTTGTTCATCCATTCCTTCAATCACAGAGTGGACATCGCTAGTCAATATTTCACTTTGTCCCGCTGCCACCAAATCTGCTAAAATTTTGCGGAGTTGGGTTCGATCGATCTGCAATCTGGGTTGTGCTAGATAGGTGAGATGGGAACTGATTATTTCACGTTCGGTACCAGATAGATGAGGCAATGACTCTGTTAGTAACCAGTCCAAGTACTCGGCGGGACTACAATCAATCCGATCTGCTTCGCGTTGGACAAAATTAGCAAAATTAGCTACAGATTTGGGTGTGACAATACTTTCGACGATCCGGTTCAGTCCATCCAAACGCCCCCACAATAGATCATTCGATCTCCAGGACTTTTTAAAAAATCCGCCAATGTTATATAGTTTATTCCCACCTAGTTTTTGTTCGGTATTTTTACCATTGCCAATACCTAATTGAGCCGTATCTGGACTGATACAAATTGGATTGATAATTTCTTTGGTATTTAGACTAGTCAGATATTCAAATGGATATAGTTCTTGATCGATCACTTCAAAGGTATTCCACTGTTTTAGAAGCTGATTGGTATACTCATGATCCGATCTTTCAATCGTTGCTTTAGCGGCTAAGTTAATTTGGGTCAGAATACTTGGAAAACTTCGATTAGTATCATGATCGTATTCTAAGTGTCGATCGGTCCAAATTAATCGATGGAGGTCAGTACTTTGTTGTAGCTCGGCAATCCGTTGTTTAAACTGGGCAAAAATACTCGAAATTTTGGTCTGTGATAGCCATCGATCTTGACCGCCACCGGATGCTAGTTTAGGTAAATCTTCCCAAAAATGGGCTGGAATAGCTTCGAGTTTAGCTCCTGCTAGGTCATTGGGTCTAAATTCTGAACATCGAGATCCGTCCAGTAGGAAACGGTGCAGCCGAAAAATTAATTCATACACTAGTGCCCTCAACCTGCGATCGTTTGATTCTTGATTGATCAGATAGTGGAAGTAATTATTGACAGCGCGATCTCGCAGCAGTAATTCTAGACTAGCTCTGACTACCTCTAATAATTTGATATTGCAGCTTAGTTGCAGTGATAAATGTTCGAGCTGTTGACGCACATTTGGCTGGAGATTTGTCCCTAAGAGATCGGCAATTTTATCCACTAGATAAAAGTGCTGGCGGATACTATATTCCACATCAATATCAATAACTTGAGATTCAAATCTGTCGAGTAACTTATGGTAGTGACTGCGATCTTGGCTGTTGCTAAATTTACTCGCTAAAATTTGATCGATCTTGTCAAGAATAACTGAGTATTGATTATTTTGCGACCCTAGATCTGATTGAATCAACAGGGGTAAATTGCGATCGCGAAAATCAAATAGCCTACCCCGCAGGTAAATTTGGGACTGGGTTCGATCGCTACTTTCTAACAATTGCTGAGAATCAACGGCAGTTTCAGCTAGATCTATCAGCGTGTGATATCGCCGAACTTTATGATTATGTTCACTAATCGTGCGGAGATCGTTGCTAATACTCTGTTGAATTGGAATCGCTGAAGATACAGTTTGAAAGATGTACTCTAGCCGTGATTTTTTCTTGCCAAACGGATTGCCATCTGTGCCAGCGATCGATTGAGCACTATCATTAAATTGGTCAGGATTGGGATCGACATAAAATAATTTTCGCTGACTCGATCGATTTGGCAATCGATAGGATGATTCCCGCAGCAAGCAGGTTAGAGGGGCGTTATCGAGTAAGCCACCATCGAGGAAATATAGTTTATCGTGCCGATTTGTTGAAAGATCGACCGTGTAATTTTTGGCTAATTTGCCCCAGGCAACCAACTGTCGATCGACTAAGTTCTTGTGATCCTGCAAATCTATTTCTACCAGTGGCGAAATCACTGGGATTCCCGCTGTAATCTGACACAGCTTAATCAAAGCTTGATAGGTATCATTAGCCGTGCGCGGTAAAGTTGGATCGGGGTAATGAGGATTGAATGGCTCTTTGCGCCCCTGACGATGTTTGAGTCGAAAGATCGCTCGATGGTCTTTGATCCCAGCCTGTTGTTGATGCTCGTCAGTGGTGCGATTGCTGTCGCAGACGGCAAGCCGTTCAACCCTACCGAGATAATCAGTTCCAGCGATGGCTAGATCCAGTTCCTGGGTGGCTGAAAACCATTCGGTGACAGGACGGGGTAATTTGTGCTCTACCCCTCTGATCAGGGCTGCTAGCAACCCCTGTCGATCTGCCAGACTTGCGTGCATCGCGGCTGCCGTTGCCGCAGCTTCACCACCATGTTCATGATTGGCATTCGCTCCCAGGGGAAATTTGAATAAGCTAGGCTTGGTCAGCAGTTTAATTGCCTCACCACTGTTGCGCCAGATTTTGGCAAACTCACTAAAATTGACCATCTCTCGATCGTTACTGTTGGCGATCGCATAGCCCAACAGGATCCCATTGATCCCACCCGCCGAACTGCCAGAAATCGTATCAACGACCAAATCAGCATCTGTCAATGCCTTGACCAATTTGTAGATGCCGCGACCTCGAACTGCATTGTAAAATTCTTGGCAGATACCGTGGGTGTAAATAGCCAGGGATACACCGCCGTAGACTACTAAGCCTAACTGCATTTCACGCAAAAATTTTGGCTGATAATAGCTACGTTGACTAGACATAATTGCAGATTAATCGTAGTACCAAAAGCAAAAGGGTCAGACTAAGGGCTAGGGGGCTGGCTCAATCCGAGGCAAGCGAATCGGCAAGGGGAGCTGGTAGAACTGGGATTGGGGAAGATCGACCACAGTTTGGCTGAAATTTTTGGTCAAATACAACCAGACAAATTGGTTTCAATTTAGTCCATTATCGTAGTTCTTTCTGATTTTAACAGATTATCTGGTAACTATTATTACATAGAGCGCAGCAGCCGATTGCTGGCACAGACGGCAAGCCGTTCGGTTTGAAGTCTGAGCATTACAGACAGCTCCCAGCCTAAGTGCCCAAATTGTGGCAAGCTAAAAGGGCAAACTTGTTTGATAATTTAAGTTAGCTATTGGTCTTGGCGTTCGCGCTCAGGCACGGACAAATCCGCCGCTACCACTAACGAGTTCTGCTCGGCAGATAATTGCTCCAACTCCTCATATTTTTCATATGCAGACCCTTTCAGCACCCAGTCAGTCCGCTTACAGCAATTTAGGTACAGACACCACGATTCATCGCCGCAAGACTCGCCCAGTCGCCGTTGGGAGCATCACGATCGGTGGCAATCATCCCGTTGTGGTACAGTCGATGATCAATGAGGATACCCTGGACATTGATGGTGCTGTCGCCGGAATTCGCCGTCTTCATGAGATCGGCTGTGAAATTGTCCGTGTCACGGTACCGAGTATGGCTCACGCCAGAGCATTAGCTCAAATTAAGCAACAGCTAATTGATACATACCAGCTTGTACCGCTGGTTGCGGATGTTCATCACAATGGGATGAAAATCGCCCTGGAGGTAGCCAAGCACGTAGATAAGGTGCGAATCAATCCTGGCTTGTACGTGTTTGAAAAACCTAAACCAGATCGGACTGAGTACACTGCTGCTGAATTTGCCGAAATTGGCGACAATATCCGCGACATGCTCGAACCGCTGGTAATCTCCCTGCGAGATCAAAATAAAGCAATGCGAATCGGGGTTAATCACGGCTCTCTGGCTGAACGAATGCTGTTTACCTATGGCGACACCCCCGAAGGGATGGTGGAGTCGGCTCTGGAGTGTATTCGGATTTGTCAGTCTTTTGACTTTCACAATCTAATCATCTCGATGAAAGCTTCCCGCGTACCTGTGATGCTGGCTGCCTATCGGCTATTAGCTCAAAGAATGGATGCCGAAGGCATGGACTATCCGATTCATCTCGGCGTAACTGAAGCTGGCGATGGTGAGTATGGCAGAATCAAATCGACAGCGGGTATTGCCACGCTGCTAGCTGAAGGTATTGGGGATACCTTGCGGGTATCTCTCACCGAAGCTCCTGAAAAGGAAATTCCGGTCTGCTACAGCATTCTCCAATCATTGGGACTCCGCAAAACAATGGTAGAATATGTCGCCTGTCCTTCTTGTGGGCGGACGCTATTCAACCTAGAAGAAGTACTCGGCAAAGTTCGATCGGCAACTAATCATCTGGTAGGCTTAGATATTGCCGTCATGGGTTGCATCGTCAATGGCCCTGGGGAAATGGCTGATGCTGACTACGGCTATGTTGGCAAAATACCTGGATTTATCTCCCTCTATCGCGGTCGCGATGAGATCAAACGGGTACCGGAAGCTGATGGAGTCGCTGAATTAATTGCTCTAATTAAAACCGACGATCGCTGGGTTGAGCCAGAATAACGATAATGTAATTGGCAAAATATGTGCTTTGCCAATCGCATTATTATCCCCAAAGCCTAAAGCCTAAAGCCCATCCTCAAACTATGCCCGTGCGAAGTAAATCATTGACGTTGAAATGACTTTAGTCATTGGTGGAAGCTGTGATGATATGTTAGATTAGGGATAATATCATCACGCTACATTTTCATTTCCTGCTAATTTTTGACAGAATCATGAAGATCCAAAAAAATGGACTAGTTATTGGCGCAACAGCATTGGTACTCACAGCAGTAGCAGTAACTGGCGCAGGGCTTCATCTTCCCAAGGGAGTTGCATTCTTCAAAGATAGTCCAAAGGAATTGGTTGATGAGGTGTGGCAAGTAGTTGACAGATTCTATGTCGATGGAACCTTCAATCAGAAAGACTGGCGGGCAATTCGCAAGCAGTACATCCAAAAAAACTATAAGAGCAAAGAGGAAGCTTACAAAGCCACTCGTTCAATGCTCAAAACTCTGGGAGATCCATACACTAGATTTATGGATCCTAGAGAATTTCGGGATCTCCAAGTGGAAACCTCTGGTCAACTAATCGGGGTCGGTATCCAACTGAGCCAAAATGAAACAACCAAGAAGCTAGAAGTGATCGCCCCGATTGAAGATACTTCCGCATCCAAAGCAGGCGTTCTATCCAAAGATATCATCACCAAGATTGATGGCAAAAGTACTGTTGGAATGGATGTCAACCAAGCCGTCCAGCTTATTCGCGGCAAAGAAGGCACTAGCGTTACATTGACTATCCAGCGAGATGGTAGTCAAGTGCTCAACTTCAAGTTGCTGCGCCAACAAATCGAAATCCATCCCGTCGAAGCCAAATATAGACCTAAAGAACTCGGCGGCATTGGCTACATCCGTCTCAAGCAGTTTAGTGCTAACGCTGCGACCGAGATGGGTACAGCCATTCAGAAACTTGAAAGCCAGGGCGCAACCGGATACGTCCTCGACTTGAGGTCGAATCCTGGTGGTTTACTGTTTGGGGCGATCGATATTGCCAGAATGTGGTTAGATGAAGGCAAAATTGTCTCGACAGTCAACCGTCAAGGAACTGGCGATGTTAGCTCCGCCAATCGAACTGCGCTCACCAAAAAGCCCCTAGTTGTACTCGTCGATGGTGGCTCCGCTAGTGCCAGTGAAATCCTCTCTGGTGCCCTCCAAGACAACAAACGTGCCCAATTAATTGGGACCAAAACCTTTGGTAAAGGATTGGTGCAATCAGTTCGTCCCCTCAGTGATGGCGCGGGCATGGCAGTCACAATTGCCAAGTACTACACTCCCAACGGCAAAGATATCAACCGCGCTGGTATCAAGCCGGATGTTGAAATTAAGCTATCCAAAGCCCAGATAAAAGATCTAGTTAAAGATCGAACTAAATTTGGGACTGCTGCCGATCCGCAGTATGCCAAAGCAATCCAAACATTGCAAGCCACCATCGCAGGTAGTGGTAGTGCTGCCCAAAAAAAGTAGATGACAGTTTACCGACGGATCCTGTAACTGCTGTTGCAAATGATCCTAATCTAGTAGATTCGTTGTGTAAGCCAGAGATTAATCCTGACTGTTCGATCGAGCAGTCAGTCAGCACTTTAACTAACCACTATCTCACTAGAGCACTGTACTATATCTGGTTTACCGCGAAGGATTAACTGCTTTGCAACAGCCAAATACCACTATTGGTAATTCCTGAATCATCGGGAGTTACAAGTAGGAAATGCAAGCCATGTACCAACCGCTTCCGCGATTCAAATAGTTTAGCTGCTTGACTTACCTCTCGATCGTTAAAAGTGAGTATCACCCACCGATCTGCCAAGCCAGCATCCAAAACTAACCCACCAGGATCGTCACCCAAATAATTCAGGCTAACCGGATTTGTCGCTGCTACCCACTGCGCCAATCGCATTGATTGCCTCCCCCCATAAATAATCACCCCAGGAATCGCCACATTAGCCCCTAAGCCCCAATGAGGCGGCAATAAGTAATCTGGCATCGAAACGATCGGAATTGGTCGATCGGCAAAGTCTGCGACCAATTGTCCGGCTGTCAGGGTCACAAATTGCCACTTGTCGCCAACTAAATAATCGGGAATCGGTAATGGCGGGGGTGATTCGATTAATAAAGGTTGATAACTGGACTTTCCATAACTCTGTGCCTGTTGCTGTAACAACTTTTTCAACGCAACTGTCCGCCGTGTCGCCGTAACCTCAATTCCGAGTTTCGCACCAGCCGTCTGGATTAAACCTAAACTCTGAGGTCGAAATACTTGAATTGATGTGGGTAATTTATCTGTTGCAGCTAATTGTATTTGGGCAGCAATCCATTCGGAATTAACCTGTTTTTGCGGACAAATAGCTGTGTGATACCAGCCACCATCCGCAGCACAAATAACCAGTTCCCAGAGAGTTTCCCCCTGGTCATTTTGCTGCGGACGACTAGAGATATCTGCTTGCCAAATTGTCATGTGGGGACTGGGGGACTGGGGACTGGGAGACTGGGGACTGGGAGACTGGGGACTGGGAGACTGGAGATAATTATTTAACGTGAGTTCGGGTTAAGAAATGCCTGGAGACTGAAAGTCTCGGCTCATGATGCGAAGTCCGCCTTCTCGGACTAATATCTTAGTCCGCGAAGGCGGACTTTGTGATGCTAGCCCCGATTTTAATCGGCGGCGGGGCTGAAGCGAAGCCAATATCCTTAACCCGAACTGACGTTATTTAATCACTATCCACTATTCACCAAAATTCACGATAAACTAAGCTTTGTTCAGAGCCTCATATCAAGCATGGAAATTACTTGGCGATCGGTCAAAACATATACTGATATTCTCTACTATAAAGCCGATGGCATCGCCAAAGTGACGATTAACCGTCCCGAAAAGCGCAATGCGTTTCGACCGCAGACGGTATTTGAGATGTACGATGCTTTTTGTGATGCGCGGGAAGATACGAGTATTGGCGTGGTATTGCTGACAGGTGCAGGCCCCCATACCGATGGCAAATATGCCTTCTGTTCTGGGGGCGATCAATCGGTGCGTGGACATGGGGGTTATCAGGGCGCAGACGGGATTCCGCGCCTGAATGTCCTAGACCTCCAAAGATTGATTCGATCGATGCCCAAGGCGGTCATAGCCCTGGTTGGGGGGTATGCGATCGGTGGTGGGCATGTGCTCCATTTAATTTGCGATCTGACGATTGCGGCTGACAATGCGATTTTCGGGCAAACGGGGCCAAAAGTCGGGAGTTTTGACGGTGGGTTTGGGGCGAGTTATCTGGCGCGGGTTGTTGGTCAAAAGAAGGCGCGGGAAATCTGGTATCTGTGCCGTCAATATGACGCACAAGCCGCTTTAGACATGGGTTTGGTCAACTGTGTGGTACCGATCGATCGGTTGGAAGCAGTCGGGATTGAATGGGCACAGGAGATCCTAGCCAAAAGTCCGATCGCGATTCGTTGTCTCAAAGCGGCTCTGAATGCTGATTGTGACGGACAGGCTGGCTTACAAGAATTGGCGGGTAATGCAACATTACTCTACTACATGACGGAAGAAGGTGCTGAAGGCAAGCAAGCATTCCTGGAAAAACGTCAGCCCAATTTTCGGCAATATCCCTGGTTGCCATAGTTTCGGTCAGTTAATTAGAACAGAAATATGGCATTGCTGATTTGAGGTCTGATTTCCCACTTTGCCAACTACCTTCTTATTCCCCAAAGCCTAAAGCCCAAAGCCCAAAGCCTAAAGCCTGAACTTTGAGGCTAGATGCCATGACTTTTGCCAATTACCCAGTGACGGCGGAACGATCGAGCCAAGCTACTTTCTTTGAACGAGAGGTAAATCGGTCTACCATGTGGGCAGGTCCGAGGATTGCGGGTGCGTTGCCAGCGATCGAGCAAGCTTTGCATTTCCGGTAGACTCAGGGGTGTACCATTCCGAATTGCACAGCGACAAGCCACGGCAACTTGAGCGGCTTGCAGATCCCCGCCCAAACTAAGTTCGGTAATCGCCGCAGGCAGATCTTCCCGCATCAATAACGGTGCTGGAGCCGTCCGAATTGCCCATAAGCCTTCACCAAAGGAATCGAGCGTTAGTCCGATTTCTTGTAGCTGGTCTATTTGCCGCTCTGACAGGTGTGAAAGGATGATTGGTGCCTCTAGGGGTAATAGTTGCCAAGCAGCGGTTATTTGCTCGTATAGCACCCGCTCGTGAGCGATATGTTGCTCTACCAGCCACAGTCCATCGCTATGTTCGGCCACAATGTATGTATTGTGGACTTGGCCGATGGCGCGAAGCTCAAGCAAGCCTAATCCATCTTCATCATTAGATATTGACCGATTGGAAAGGTGATAAACTCCTTGCTGTTCGGCGACTGCCAATAATTTACCAATTCGACTGGTAATGCTAGTATCCCCATCATCAACAGATTCAGCAGCTAGATTCAACGCTGAATCTATTGCCCGCACTACCTGGGATTGCCAATACTCAATCTGTTGGAGATAGATCTCAACTTTGGCGGGATGACGGTTCCAATCGATATAGTGGGGCGGGATTTGAAGATCCAGAAAGCAGACAGGATATCGATCTCGTGGTAACGTTCTCGCTAATCCACTGATGATCGTTTGCTCCAATTCTGGTGCTCTGACAATTCGACCGTTGACAGCAACTTTCACCCAGTCTAATCGATGACGGTGACAGCGATCGGGTAATCCCAACGTTAACTGAATTTTGGAGTCCTGTGCATCTTTCTCCCACTCCCTCAGTCCCCCAGTCTCCCCCTCTCCCCCCATCGGCGGAATATTCAATTCTACGTACCGAAGATCATCAACCCGAACTTTCGGCAACATTTGGGGAATAATTTGCTGAGTGGTTTTGCTCGCAACGATTTGAAACCACGGACGATGCTGTTGTTCGTTGGCGTAGCCTTTTCCCTGGAAAATTGTCCAACTGACGTGGGGATAACATAAAGCCAGATGGTAAATCACCGTCTGAACTTGACGCAGTTGCTGGTTGAGATTTGGTAAGCCTTCGCGCCTAGCTTCCCAGTCGCCAAATAGATTTTCGACATTAATTACCGTACCAGGTGCGATCGCCACTTCCTGCTGGTGCAAAACCTCACCCTGATGGTTGTATACTAGGTGCCAGCCATCGCAACTGTGACGAGGGCGACTATAAATTTCAAGCTTGGCAAGCTGTGCCAGACTGTGCAGAGCCTCACCCCGAAAGCCGAGACTGGTAATGTGAAACAGATCCTCTCGATCGTCAATCTTGCTGGTACTATGAGCTGTAGCCGCCACCTGAAGATCGGCAAGCCCTATCCCCATCCCATTATCAGCTACCTGAATCCGCCACTGATCGGGAAACAGCGAAACCGCAATTCTTGAAGCTCCAGCATCGATCGCATTCTCACATAATTCTCTGACTACCGCTGCCAGTGAGTCAATAACTTCTCCAGCAGCAATCAGGTGAATTACGTCGATAGGTAGAGGATGGATCGACATTAAACAGCAAACAATTAACCTTTAGACCACATAAGCGTTTTGCATCGCCCAGATTACTAGGAACGCAATACCGCCTAGTACGATCGTAGCAGAGATGCCGATCGCAAGTGGAGTATCAGCTCCTTTGAATTTCATGATGCCGCGATCTAAATCTGACATAATACTTATATTTAACAATAGTCATTCCATACTAGTATAGCAAAAATTACCACAGCGACCCGATTTAGCTTTTACAACAGATCAAAAATCTGGAAAAAGCGGTGATCGAATTCACAAAATCACTACTAGCTAAATAATTGGGGCAAGATAGGGAAAGAATACCCAATACCTAGACCTATACTCTGATAAGATCGCCATAGGTCAAGTATCTAGAACTCAAAATCTTTCTTTATGATCGTTTGTCCGAACTGTAAACATGGAAACCCTGATGGCGCAACCAACTGCGAAGCTTGCCATACAGCTTTGCCAGCGACGCAAGCTTGCCCAACCTGTGGGGCATCGATTCGAGTCGATGCGACATTCTGTGGACAGTGCGGTCATAATCTCAAGACTGTGGCAAAATCGCCGATTCTATTGTCTGGGCCTACTGTTGCAGCACCTGAACCAGCAAGTGTCGGCCTACCCCCGACAGTCCTTACCACTCCAGCCGCAGATCTGGGCGAATTAGCTAAAAATGCAGTTGTAGCATCAGCCGAGCCAGATCTAACTGTACTACCGATCGGCAACGAAATTGGTACCCCGTTGATATCAGCACCTGTGGAACCATTTCCAGTAGCGGTCTTACCATTGCCAGAACCAAATGTTGCAGCGATAACACCAGTCATCACCCAGTTGCAACTAGTATCACATCAACTGTTGCACATTCAGACCAATACAAGCCTAGAAATTCCCCCACAGCTACAAATAGTTCATTTGGGTAAACCTAACGATCAAATTCCCCCTGACATTGATGTGTCTGGTTTTCCTTCTGCGGAAGTTGTGTCCCGAATCCATGCGAATATTCGAGTAGAAGGTGAAAACTATTATATTGAGGATGTCGGTAGTGCCAATGGTACTTACCTCAACCACAATATTTTACCAAAAGGCAACCGTCACTTATTACGCAGTGGAGACCGGATTGGTCTAGGAAAAGGAGATTTAGTAACTTTTATTTTTCAATAATTCCCGCCAAGCACTAACAACTAATATCTGTGATTGTACTAAGTCTAGTTAATTCAGTTCCTGTCCAAAGTTGGACGTTTCTATCCGAAGATGTCATCCGAATTGGACGGGCGACGGATAATCATGTAATTTTATTCAGTGCTGTTGTTTCCAGGCACCATGCAGAATTGCGCTGGAACGAAACTGATGGCTGGCAATTATTTAACATCAGTGCCAATGGTACTTACCAAGATGGTGAAGCAATCAAAACAATTAAAGTAGTCGATGGAATGATTTTTCGATTAGCAACGTCAGGCCCAAAAATCCAAGTTAAAGTAGAGGAAAGTCGTTGATAATTAATCTACACACAACTCCAGCGGTTAAAACCGCTGCTCGT
>JANNBD010000066.1:0-4562 GCA_031385105.1 Chamaesiphon sp. OTE_78_metabat_374 | reverse complement strand
GTGACTTCATAATCCTCGCCCTTGGTGCCTGTGCCTGATAGCGTATATTTAGCAGTTAGGGATTTGCTTAGATCTCCAGATCGCTTGATGGTAAATTTACCAGAATTTGGCGTTTCACCAGGTTTGGTTTCAGCGGCATCTGCGTCACTAATAGCGATCGAAATCGGGATATCATCATTAACAATCGTCGCAGTTACCGAGTTATCCGTGCTGAGAATTGCATTAGTTGGCTCGGTTAGATTAATCTTGAAAGTTTCATCGGCTTCGGTGATGCGATCGCCAATAATTGGTACTACAATCTGCTTAGTAGTTTCGCCTGCTGCGAAGTAAACAGTCGTCTTATCCAGGGCAATATAGTCAGTTTTCGCCTCGGCGGTACCATCGACAGAAGCTACATCTACAGTTACTTCTACTTCACTAGGCTTATTCAACGTCACGTTGAAAACCGCGTCCTTGTTGCCTTTATTACCTTCAGTAAAACTGACACTATCGATACTGACAGTTGTAGGTAGATTGGCAACCGAACTATCATCAGCAATCGTAACTCGCGCTTGGCGACTGCGATCGCTTAAGTTGTAGCCTGTACCATTATCGATCGTCAGAACTACTGTTTCGATACCTTCAACTATGATATCAACATTCGATTCGACACATCCACCCCACCCTCAGACGCGCCTACTAATTTTGGCAAGTCTCCAACCTTGAACCACCTACCATCATTCTTACACAACTAAATATGGAAACTAATACTACTAATGCGCCCCTCATTCCAGTTATTGTGACTACGGGGCAAGTTGTAAAAGATCCGTCACAACTAACTAACATTGAGGGAACAGTTTACTTTCGGGGTGTTTTTCCCGGAGGATGGGGACTGTATAAATTGGATGCAAGTGGTCAGCCATTATTACTTGGAAATCCGGCGACCTATGGCACGCTAGGTCTTGATATGATTACCAACGCGAAAGGCATTGTGTACTTCAATGGTTATGATGGTAGTAAGCAAGGACTATACAGAGTCGATCCCAGCACTGGCTCACCCGTTCGATTGGGGGATATGCTTATTAATACTGGCAATGCTGGGCCTAGTGGCAACATCGTCAATATTGGTGATAGCGACTACTTCCTAGCAAATCGAGGTAACAAGCAACTATGGAAGATTGATCGAGTTTCTGGTGCTTTATCTCAAGTTACGCCCACTGGTTTGCTTACTAATTTCAGTTTTGATATTGATGAGCCAAATACTGGCAACAACTTCCGTGCAGCAAACAACACTTTAGTGGTTGGTGGCAATCTATATTTCCGAGGTAATGAGCAAGTTTGGAAGTTTGACCCGATTACAAATAACGCAACTCCAATTAAAATTCCAGGCAAAACAACATATTCACCTGGAGAGCTGCACCAATTAGGCGATACATTATTCTTCAAAACAAATCGCCGTTCTGACGGTCAAGAATTGTACAAGATAGACCCAACTAGTGGATCTGCTGTACTTGTTAGCGATCCTAAATTTGTATCAAACAACTATGTCATCGATGATAATAACTTTATTGATGTCAATGGTACTCTTCATTTTGTAGCTAATTACGGTAACGAAATTTGGCAGATAGACTCAACTGGCAAAGCTATATTAGCTGGAACTGTCAGCGGTGCGGGAAGATTAAATGAAGCGACCGAGTTCACCAATGTTAATGGGAAAATATATTTCAAATTTGATGATGGTATTAATAAGACACAAATTTGGAAGATTAAATCAGATGGCACTGCTGCTGTCGTCACAACCATAGCTCCAGATCCAGAATATGACAAAACTTTTGTGGGTAGTTTAAAAGGGATTGGCAATAAACTTTATTTCTCTGCCGAAGATGCACAATATGGGCGTGAGTTACGAGAGTTAGATAGTACAACGGATAGCCTCACAACCTTAGATTTGAGTCCTGGATTATCTGGCTTGTTTGCAGCAGATTCATTGGATTCCAAGATAATTGATGTCAATGGTACGCCCTATTTCGCAAGTAATGCTAAACCGATAGGTACTTTTTATGAACAAAGAATTTATAAGCTTGCACCAGCAGGAACCGTAGTCCCAACACCGACAACGCCCGTAACTCCAACCCCAACAACACCTGTAACACCCACCACCCCAGTAGATACAACACCAGCAACCCCAGTTGTTGAACAACTCATCACCGTCACCGCAGTTGATAAAAACGCCGCCGAAACTACAACTGGTGAAATCGCCAATGGTGGGCAATTTGTCCTCACCCGTAAAGGCGATGTCAGCGCGGCACAAGATGCATTTTATCTACTCTCTGGTACCGCAACCAACGGCGTTGACTATCAAAAACTAACTGGCAAAGCCACATTTGAGGCTGGCAAAACTACAACGATAGTTAACATCAAAAATATTGTTGATGATAATATCTACGAAGGTGACGAAACAATCTTGCTATCGATCGTCCCAGAAGATCAAGCTACTGGCGGAACATTTAAAATTGCTAGCAATCTTAGTAATACCGCAATCCTAAATAAATTATTAGGCGATACAACTGGATTAAGTAACATCAATCTCACTGTCACCGGAAATAAAGAAGCGTATGGCACATTTGACAATGCTCCTTTTGATATCGGGGCAGGGATTGTTCTGAGTACGGGCAAAGTTACCGAGTTAGTGGGTGCAAATAAAGATAGCAGTACAACTACTAGCTTTAACACATCAGATCTGGATGGGGGTTTTGACCCGATCGCACTTAAGATAGATTTCAATACCGATAGTACTGCCAATCAAGTCTTTTTTCAGTACGTCTTCGGTTCTGAAGAATTTGTTGAGTTCTCTGGTAGTTCTTTTAACGATCTGTTTACCCTTACACTTAATGGTGTCAATTTAGCCAAGCTTAGTGATGGCAAAACAGCATCAATTAATAATTTGACTCCATCCACAGATGCCAAAACCTGGAGTTCTGACTATATCAATAATCCGAGTGAAACAGGGCCACTTAGCAGTCAGGTTATTCTAGATGGCTATACTAAAACATTGACATTTTCAGGAAGTTTAATCCCAAATGCCAAAAATACTCTAGAAATCAAAATCAAAGATGTCAACGATAGTATTTATGACTCGGCTGTATTTTTAAAAGGTGGTTCACTTGGTGTAGTCGATCCCAGTACGATTGCTAACGCAATCACGATCGCTGATAACGATCTACCACCAGTAGTTAGCATCGCTGATGTCAGCTTTAATGAAGGTAAAAATGGCACTAGCACGGGAACTTTTACGGTTGCATTAAGCAATCCTAGCAGCCTCGTCACTACCGTTGATTATGCCACTACTGATGATACTGCGGTGGCTGGTACTGACTATACCAAGGTTGATAAAACTACTCTGACATTTGCCCCAGGTGAAACTAGCAAGAAAATTGTAATACCATTAATTGGCGATCTAGTAGACGAAGTTGATACAGCTTTTAAACTCAACATTAGTAATCCAACTGGTAATGCTACTCTCGGCAATCAAACAGCAACTGGCACAATTTTAAACGATGATACCCCCATCTCTATTGCTGTGATTGACAATGCAGCGGTTGAGACAAAGCCTGGAGAAACAGCTAATCCGGGGCAATTTGTGATCACTCGCAATGGTGACTCAAATAAAACACTAACAGTAAAATATAAGCTCACTGGTACAAGCACAAATGGTGATGACTATGAGACATTAACTGGTACCAGCATTTTTGCAGCGGGAATAGATAAAGTATTTGTCGATATTAAACCGATCGATGATGCAGTTTATCAAGAAACAGAGAACCTTACACTATCAGTTTCAGTAGAAGATTACTTAGTAACAGGAGCGAATAGCGTTACCGCAACGATCACCGACAACGATCCGATCGATCCAACCCTAATCGAACCAGCTAAAAACATCCTCTCCATTCAAGGTGGTAGTGCTCAAACGCTGATGAAATTTAGCAAGATGTCCCAGAAAGGTAACGATCGCAGTGAAGTATTTGCTTTTGTGGTTGATGACGATCTGGGTCAAATTAATGGGATCAAACCTGGAGAAAGTGGCTATTTAGCAGCGGCAATTGGTCGAGCAGAGTCAATTTTTTCGAGCTTGGGCAATAGTGATTTTGATAAACGCAACGATGGCAATTCTGAGCGGTACCTAAATATCACCCCTGGCAAAAAGGTAGAATTCTTGGAGATTATTGACAATACTCTTGATGCTGTCAAAAACGATCTCCTCGCAGGTAAATCGACCTCAAGTGTATTATTCTCGATCGCAGAAGCTAATTCTGACAAAGCTAACTTAGTTAAATTCACAGCTACCCCTGGCGAAAATAGCTACGAGATCGGTTTCAAAGATTTGGTGCTGAAGGTAGAAACCCTCGATCAAGTTGGGATTCCCATTGGTACTAGCTTACAAGGTAAATTAGAAGGACAATTAATTGATCTCCGTACTCAGAGTAGCGTGATCTTCGATACCAAAACAATCGGCGATGCAGGCTACCGCAACTATATCGCCCTCTATGAAGTAGAAGATGAACAAGGTACCCTGGCTAATGGAC
>JANNBD010000010.1:0-9548 GCA_031385105.1 Chamaesiphon sp. OTE_78_metabat_374 | reverse complement strand
AATCTTGATTGGATCGATCGAGAGTTGGCAAATATCTGCCCCTATAGTAGAGCTTTGACAGATTGGCTCGATCGTGGACGATCCGATACACTGCTGCTCAGAGGTGATGCCTTAGACGAAGCAATCGTCTGGAAAGAGTTTCAGCGGCAACAAAATCAATTAATCGGGATTGAAGGGGCAGCTTTTATCGATGCCAGCCAAGCCAAACGGACAGATTGGAATCTAACTAAAATCAAAAGTAGAATTAGTAGACTCATCAAAGTCTTGTCAGTCTTAATTGTGATTGGAATGATATTGCTATCTACATTACTTTGGTTTGATCGGAGTCTAAAAGTCTCCAACCAGATCAATCAATTCGATCGAGCTAGCAGTCAAATCATCGGACAATATGAATTTGCGCCACTAGGAGCACTCAAAGCAGCGATCGTGAATGCTGACAGCTTCCAAAAAATTCAGCCTAGCTCAATAGGCGATCCAACCCCAACCCCAACTCCAAAGTTAGCTCTCCAAAAATTGGTCGATCGAGTTCAAGAGCTGGATGAAATCAACACCTATCAACAGGGTATTAATGCGATTAATTTCTGCCAAAATGATCGAATATTTATTGCTGGCAGTGACGGTACGGTAGCCGTATGGGATAGATATATAAATGGCAATAAGTTACGAGAAATAATTAATTTGGGAGCTGATATTAAAATCAATAGTGTTTCCCATACCAATACTCAATGCAATGATATTTTTGCGACTGCCAGCAGTGATGGCAAAATCAGACTATGGCAATGGAATTCACAGACACAGGCAAAGGCAAAACTTATTAGTGAAACACTGGCCCATCAAGCAATCAGTTCCAATCATGATGGTGGAGTTCAGAACATCCGAGTAAGTGAAGATCGTCAATATATCTATAGTACGGGTAAGACTGATGGGAAGTTAAAGAAATGGAAAATTGAGCGCAGCAACTTGATCCCAGCAGTGAATATTCGTGATAGTTTCGCTCATCAAAATGGAGTGATAGCTCTTAACTTCAATGGCAAAAAAGACTTAATCGGTACTGCGGGGAAAGATGGCACCGCGAAGATCTGGGATTTAGATGGTAATCTACTCAAAACACTAACGGGTCATCGAGCTGCCGTCAATAGCATTTATTTTTGTTCGACAGTATCGAAAAATTGTCCAGTTTATGAGATAGCTACAGGGAGTAGTGATGGCAGTGTGAGATTGTGGAATGCGGCAGGGGAATATCTCAAAACGATCGATGCTCATACGGGTGAAGTTAGAGCTGTTAGATTTAGTCCTGATGGTAAATTATTGGCAACTGCGTCGGCAAAAGATCCGACGGTAAGTAATGGTAGTTCAATTCGGCTTTGGAATCTAGAAGATAGCAAATTAATCGCCGAATTTGAAGGTCATCAGGGTGCAGTTGAAAGTATGCGGTTCAAGCCAAAAAGTCCTGATGATGACTTTCAACAATTAGCAACCAGCGGTCAAGAAGATAGTACAATTCGGGTTTGGCAGATTCCAGAAGTTATGCCTGTAAATGATAAACATCCAGATCGAATCAACAGTGTTCGCTTTGATCCGACTGATTCTAGATACTTTATCACCGCAGGTGAAGACGGTACAATTCGCTGGTGGTGTCGCAGAGCGGCGGGTTTCTTGCCACAGCTTAAAGATAACTTTAATCAATATCAAGATCAAATAAAATTCAACACTATTCGGATTCATTCATTAGGTGGGAAAAAGATTATTGCTGTCGGTGACTCTCTCGGTATACTTAGATTACTAAAGATTGAGAATGATAAAATTATTCTGCTGAACCAATTTGACACGAAGCAAGGTAATTTAGACAGTATTGATTGGAATTATCAGCCCTATGGTATCAATCCAGACTTGTACTTGTTGTCAACAAGTGGCACTAGCGGTGATGACGTTAAAACTTGGAAGATAAATATTAATAATATTAGAGGAAAAGATTTAACTAATCTAGCACCAATCTATTCAAAAAACTGGGAATATTCAAATTTAAGTTTACGATTTAGTCGTGATAGTAATAATTTGGTCACAGGTGCTGAAAAAGGTCAAGTTGTGCTGATTAAAAACATCAACGATCCGAGCTATCAACCAACAGAACACACACTATCAAATCATTTTGGCAGTAAGGCGACAATTGGATTTAGTCAAGACAATCAATCTTTTACGATCGTCAACAAGGAAGGAAAGATCTGGAGATCGACGATGGAACCTAAATTAATTAACGATCTACCACTCGAAACTTACCAAGCGGGGACATATAATATTACCCTGAGTGAAAATGGAAATATTGCCACTGGTGGAGCTGGTGCAGCCTTGAGAATTTGGGATGCCCAAGGTCGTCAACTTAGTGATTTTAGGGGCTATTGGGGGACAATTCGCAGTATCAACTTTAGCAAAGATAGTAAATACCTGTTAGCGGGTGGAGATGATGGAATTCCGATTGTGTGGAAGATCGATCGAGATATTCCAACTCTAATTAAAAAAGGTTGTCAGTGGTTAAATCAGGGATATTTTCAATCTCATGAAATTGAGGCTCAATTACAAACTATCTGTCGATTTTAGATTATTGTTTGACATTTAGCTGCTGAATCAATGCCTGACGCATAACATCAATCGGAGCTGGTTGTTGCAGCCACAATTCAAATGCCGCTGCACCTTGTTGAACTAGCATCTCTGTACCATCGATTGTCATCATTCCCGCATCTTTTGCTAATTGTAAAAACTTTGTTGGACGCGGCGTGTAAATCAGATCGTAGGCAATCGAACCCGCTCCAACGCTCTGAATCATATCTCTGCTAATTGGACTATCTTCAACCTGTGGATACATCCCAATCGGCGTACTATTTACTAGTAATAAGTTATCTTGGTTGATTAAAGCTGGTAGCTCTGCCCACAGATGAGTTTCGATGGTAACTTGTCGCGGCGTTTCACTACCAGCCATCGGTAGCTGAATATCTGCCCAGCTAGATTGAAACTGAGCCAATTTTGCCGCATCTCTCCCAAATACCTGAATTTTGCCACAGCCTAACTGATGACAGCCCACCACTACCGCCCGTGCTGCACCCCCATTACCCAAAATTGCTACAGTTGTGCTGCTCCAGTCCCGCTGCATTGCGGCTAGAGGGCTGACAAATCCGGCAACGTCAGTATTTGTCCCGTGCCAGCCTGCTTCTGTGCGCCAGATGGTATTTACGGCACCTACGGCTTGCGCCAGGGGAGTAATCTGTACCAATAGTGGCATGATTGCTTGCTTGTGCGGAATCGTCACGCTGGATCCAATCAAGCCAATTGCAGCGAAACCATCTAGAGCAATTTTGAGCCAATCTGGAGCTACTGGAAATGCCAGATATCGATAGTCTAAACCTAGATGATCGATCGCGGCGTTGTGGATAATTGGCGAAAGTGAATGGCTAATTGGATTGCCAATTACACTTAAAATTTCGGTAGTGCCAGTAATTACCATTTAAGCAAGTTAAATTGTTCCATATCGACAGTATCGCGATTCCGATAAATCGCTAGGACAATTGCCAATCCTACAGCCGCCTCCGCTGCGGCGATCGCAATTACAAAGATTGTGAATACTTGTCCTTTAATTTCGGTTGGATCGAGGTAGTTAGAGAACCCCATTAAGTTTAAATTAACCGCGTTTAGCATCAACTCGATCGACATCAATACTCGCACTGCATTCCGACTGGTAATCAATCCATATATCCCAATGCAAAACAACGCCGCCGCTAAAATCAAAAAATATTGTAATTGCAACATAATCTAAATATTTATTATTTAATCAACTAAATTGATGAGCAGGGCTATTCTTCAACCCAACCTATAAATTTTATGGTGCGTTACGCTAGCGCGGTAACACACCCTACAATCTATTAACTCTCAATTCTCAATTCTCAATTAACTACTTACCTGCTAATTCACGCGGACGTTCTGGTAAAGTCAAGCTGTCTTGAGTCGAAGTAACTCCAATATCATCAGGGAGAAAGTCTCTTCGAGCCAGAATAATTGCCCCAACCATCGACATTAACAGGAGGATTGAAGCTAATTCAAATGGGAGGAGAAAGTCAGTAAAAAAGTGCTTGGCGATCGGCACAACTGAGCTAGCCAGAGGGCTAATAGTAGAAATAGACCAAGGCGTAACGATCGACACTGCACTCAATAATGCAAACAAACCAGCACAAACTACCGCAGTCGAACCCTGTCTGATCCAACCATTTTTAAGTGGTTTAAAGTCCTCACGTTTGTTTACTAACATGATCGCAAATAGAATTAGGACGTTCACCGCTCCGACATAAACCAAGATCTGAGCAGCAGATACAAAATCAGCATTGAGCAGAATATAAATTCCGGCCATGCTAACAAATACTCCACCTAGTAAAAAGGCAGAATAAACAATATTCGCAAATAGCACTACGCCTAATGCTGATCCCAACACCAATACAGAGAGAATTGCGAATGTAACTAACTGAACACCTTCAGCGATTTGCATTTTACTTTACTAATTATGGACAGTTTAAGATTGATTTTGCCTATTACTTGCTGCTATTAGCCCGCTCAGAACCTGCTGGAAGATTGTGCGGTTCCATTACACCTTTGGGCAGATAAGCCAGCGTCCGAAGGGCTGTGACCATTGGATCGTCAGTTACTTTAGTTGGGAGACGACCGAGAGCTACACTATCATAATTGAGTTCGTGTCGATCGAATGTCGCTAGCTCATATTCTTCCGTCATCGACAGACAATTGGTAGGGCAATACTCGACGCAATTACCACAGAAGATACAAACGCCAAAATCGATACTGTAACTGTTGAGTTTCTTTTTCTTACTGGCTTTGTCAAACTCGTAGTCAACTACAGGTAAGTTAATCGGACATACCCGCACGCAGACTTCGCAAGCGATACATTTATCAAATTCAAAGTGAATTCTCCCCCGAAACCGCTCGGACGGAATCAGCTTTTCGTAGGGATACTGCACCGTCACCGGACGACGCTGCATGTGGTCAAATGTCACAGCCAATCCTTGTCCGATATACTTGGCAGCATTGGCGGTTTCCTTGGTGTAATCAACGACTTGTTTGAGGAATTTTAGCATTATGTGTTTTGAGTTTTGATTTTGGGAACCGTAGGGGCGGGTTTATAGAATCAATTAAAACGAAGCTAGAAATTTATTTTGAACCCGCCCACCTCACTAGCCACATCGACATGGACCACTATCCTCCAAAAGCATTGGGGAAAGCCAACTTAAGCGCAGCAGTAATCAACAAATTCGCCAGCGCGATGGGGAGGAGGAACTTCCAACCGAGGTTGAGTAATTGATCGATCCGCACGCGGGGAACTGTCCAGCGAGTGAGAATAGCGAGAAACACTAGGAAATAAGCCTTGAGCACCGTCATCGCAATTCCCAGGGAGGCATCAACTACCTGTAGCCATGAACTGGTAGGATCGACACCAGCTAGATTACCTAGTAGCTCGATCGGAATTGGACTCGACCAACCACCCAAGTAGAGGATGGCCACCATCAACGCTGAGAGTACCAGGTTAACGTAGGAACCCACATAGAACAGCGCGAACTTCATTCCTGAATATTCAGTCTGATAACCAGCAACTAGCTCTTCCTCAGCTTCTGGGAGGTCAAAGGGAAGACGTTCACATTCAGCTAGGGCAGAAATCCAGAAGATCACAAACCCGATTGGCTGTCGCCAGACATTCCAAGATAAGATCCCGTAACCTGATTGCTGTTCGACGATATCGATCGTACTGAGACTATTGGACATTAACACGATCGCCAACACTGACAAAGCTAGCGGAATCTCGTAACTAATCGACTGCGCCGCCGCCCGTAAACCACCAATCAGCGAGTACTTATTATTCGAGGCATATCCCGCCATCAGCAATCCAATCGGGACAATACTCGACAGGGCAATCCACAAAAATATCCCTGTGTTGATATTGGTAATGACCAAATTTTGACCGAAGGGGACAATCAAATAAGATAGAAATACTGGCATTACTACCAAAATTGGCCCCATCGTGAAGAGAAATGGGTCAGCCTTGGCGGGTAGAATGTCTTCCTTAAACACTAGTTTCAGACCGTCAGCAACTGGTTGGAGCACACCCAACGGGCCAGCATATTCAGGGCCGATCCGCTGCTGGACAGCGGCGGAGATCTTGCGCTCTAGCCACACATTCACGAGTACACCTACAGTGGCACCGATGAGCATCAGCAGCATCGGAAATGGCATCCAGAGAATTTTAGCCAGTTCGGTGGAGATACCAAAGTCACTGAGGGATTGGACAAAAGTTCCCTGGAGGTCAATACCTGAGTTCATAAGGGGGGTAGGAGGTAGGGGATGGAAAGTAGACGGTAGGCTTTCACTTCGGCTCCGCTCTGCTAAAGCAGAGGCTCTGCGAACAGTGAGCGTAGTCGTTGGCGTTAGCCTGCCGTAGGCAAACTGGTGCTTTAGGCGATAATAGATTATAAATATTTTGCTAATAGTTCGCTGTTTGTCAAGACTGCGTTAGTAGAGACAATTTTCTCTCTTCAGTATATCGCGGTGCGGGTCTTAGCGACTAGCTGGGATCGATCCGCGATCGGCTCTACCCCAATGGTTTTCATTAGCGTAACTCGAAGACTTTAGCCTCTACGTCGATACAGACTACAGACAAATTGGGCATCTCTACGCGATCGAAATGAGGATACTTTGCCCCCTAGATCGACAATTAACCGCTCCCGACAATCATAGGACGCTGAGGGTGACTCAATTCCATCATTACTCACCACTGCCTGATACTGCCAATAATTCTTGGCACTTCGCTTAATATCGACAATACAAATTTGGTGTCCTGCTATCTGCCGACAAAACGAGGCATAAGCTGGAGCCAAGTTCATCGACCAAATTAATATGCCGATCGAACACAACTTAAATAGATATTTCAACACCTGTCGATCGATAAGTAACGTAGCATCAATATTTATAACATTAAAACTAGCCAAAACCCAGGCGACAAGCATTGCATATCTCCCAGGTAGCAACTATCAACTAAGTTAACGTGAGTTCGGGTTAAGGATATTTGCTCCGTTCCCGCACCGCCAACGATTTCAATCGGCGGCGTTCAGAAACGAAGCTAGAAGCCATTAATATAGATCCTTAACCCGAACTCACGTTAAGTTAGAATCTTTCGCCGATTCCAAACTGGATTCGATTCTCCGAACGACTATTGATCGCATAATCGATCCGAATCGGGCCGATTGGCGAATTAATCCGCAGCCCAGCACCATAGCCAAATCCATCGCCAGGTTTGCCACGAGTTCCGGCTGGATTGCCAGGTACGCTGCTGCCAGTACCCAAATCACTACCATAGTCAGCGAAAATTCCGATGCCAACAATCGATATGACTGGAAAACGATACTCAGCACTAGCTTGGACATAGCTTCTGCCTGAACCGACATCTCCCTCTTCGTAGCCGCGAACAGAAGTCGGTCCACCCAAACTAAAGGCTTCGTATGGCGGTAAATCGCCTAAAATTGTCCCACCTTGGACGTTGAATACCAATGATTGGGCACCAGGTGTGAGATTAATTAACTTTACTGGCGTATAGTTGGTAAAACTTGCTCGTGCTCTAGTCATTGAGATCTTCCCAACGCCAACTGGAATTGATTGATCCACACCTAGCTTCAGTAGAGAACCTTGGCTCGGCTCTGTAAAACTGTTCCGCAAATCTTGAGTCAGCCCCAACTGCACCATTAACAGATCATCTTCACCAGTTTTGCTAAAGCTCAAATCGTTCCCTTTGGAATCTTGTTTGACGATGCCACTACCATTCAAGTCCCTTACGGAGACTCGTTGGTACTGGACACCCAGGGATCCCCGCCAAGCACTATCACTGTAGGGATCGCCATTGAGCGGGCGATTGAACGTCACGCCACCACCCTGTCTGACGATTCTGGGCGTATCCTGAGTGCCAGGGACAAATGAAGGTGTCTTACCACCGTCAAATACTAGGGATAAGGATCTGCGAGAGAAGATATTGGCATTGTAAGAAGTGCGGCTAGGGTCAGTTGCAATCCAAGGGTCGGAGAAATTCAGATCGTAGATAAAATCTCTGGTACCCAATTGAACTTCGGCACCGATTTTTTGAGCATTCCCACCCACGTTCAATTGGTTGTAACTAATACTTCCAAACAGACCATTTGTCGAGCTAAGTCCGCCACCAGCAACGATCGAGAAGGTCTTTTTCTCAATCACGTTAAACTGAAGTACGACCTTGGCCGGATCTGTCCCAGGCGCGAAGGCGACACGCACATCATCAAAGATACCTAGTCCATAAATTCGCCGGAGATCTTTTTCAACAGTGGCACGGTTGAAGATTTTCCCAGGTTTTAACTCGGCTTCACGAGTAACGATAAACGGGCGGGTATTGCCAGAAATGGGTTTTTTCTTGTCATCAACAAGTAAACCCTCTTTGGTCATAAACCGGACTTGGACATCTTCAATTATGCCTTCGGCAATGACTAGTTTGAGCGTGCCATCAGCACTGAGTTCTTCGACATCAACTACCTGAGCCAGGTTGTAGCCCTGTTTTTGGTAAAACTCATTTAATTTTTTGATGGCTGCCTGAAGTTCGACGGCATTGAGCTGCCTACCATACTGGTCTTTAAATACATCGTCTATTTCGGCTTGACTTAAAACTGTGCTACTACTAGCTGGTAGCGTCCTAATTTGCACCTTGCTCAAGTTGCCGTAGGTTGTTACGACAAAGCTGAGTTTGACTCCTTTGGCTGTATCTTCAGGAATGATTTCGACAGTGGAAAAAGCACCCAAAGCTCTAACAGCATTGAGGTTTTGCTCTAATTGAGCACGATTAGTTGGCTGTCCAGTTTTAACGGTGAGAGCCTGACGAATTTTTGACTCTAGAGCGGGATCTAGTGTGCCCTTTGGACTGCGAATAATAATATCTGAAACCAGTACCTGTTTTTCGATCCCAGTTGCTGGTGTCGCCGGATTAGCTGGTGTTTGGGTTTGTGGCGAGGTACTATTTGGTTCTTTTACAGCGGCTGGTTTCGCTGCTGGTTTCCGCCGCACCAGAGGTTTGCGCGGTTTGCGTCGAGCAAGTAGATCCTTTGCTGTGGGCAAGTTGTCAGCTTCGACGATTCTCGTTCCGAGAAGAGGCTTCTGCTGAGGCAGAGGCTTCGCCAACGCCAACGATTTGGGTTCTAAAATGGAGCTAGCCAACTTAGTTTGGGACACTAACCGTTCGACTGGCATCGTCTCGGCAGCGACCGAACCCATGCTAGCAATCTGACCAATTGCCGCAATTGTGACAACAGAAAATAAGTTTAATCTACAGTTCAATCTAAATTTCATATTTTATCTACTAAATTTTCAGAGTATCAGCTTCAACATTGCCAATTACTCTTTAACCCCTAAAACTCTGGAGAGGACTTGTTGGTAAGCATCTTCGATGTTGCCCAAATCGCGGCGGAACCGATCTTTATCCAAGACTCGCAAAT
>JANNBD010000004.1:0-15809 GCA_031385105.1 Chamaesiphon sp. OTE_78_metabat_374 | reverse complement strand
GCCAGGTTTAGTAATTTGTACCCGCCATTTACGCCATGTCAGTACGCAGTTTGACAATGAAACCCGTTCTATTTCCGCAGATGCGGGTAAAATGGTCGCCAGCCTAGCTTGGCAAGCAGCGCGTAGGGGTTGGGGTGGAATGGAGTGGGCCGCAGGGATTCCAGGCACTCTCGGCGGTGCTGTGGTGATGAATGCCGGAGCGCATGGACATAGTACTCAGGAAATTTTAGTCAGTACCGATGTCTTGAATCTGGACGGATCGATCGAAACCCTGACCAATCAAGACTTAAACTACAGCTATCGCACTTCCAATCTTCAAGGCGATTCACGCATCGTTTTGAGTGCCAAAATTGAACTAAACATCGCAGGTGATCCTGAACAAATCAAAGCCCGCACCTTCCGTGATTTAGAAAAACGTCATAGCAAGCAACCATACGACAGACCAAGCTGTGGTAGCGTATTCCGCAATCCTAGCCCCCAACATGCCGCTGCTCTAATTGAAGAATTGGGACTCAAAGGACATCGAATTGGTGATGCCGAAGTTTCCACCCTTCATGCTAACTTTATTATCAATCGGAAAGATGCGACTGCGAGTGATATTAGGGCGTTGATTTACTACGTTCAGAGTCAGGTTAAAGCTAACCATTCGATCGAATTAGAGACTGAAGTTAAGATGCTGGGTGAATTCTAAATCTAGGCTTTGGGCTTTAGACGTTGGGCTTTGGGGAATTCTAAATCTAGGCTTTAGACGTTGGGTTTTAGGCTTTGGAAAATTCTAACTAATAGGCTTTATTTGGGTACTATAAATAAGTAGGCGCAGTATACGGTATTGGTAAACCTAAAGCCTAGAGCCTAAAGCCTAACCACTTCATTCGGATACCCTCACCCCCAAATTCACTTACTCCGGTAAGATGAGATATTGTTTAGATTGACTAAAAATTAAAAAATTATGACTCAGGGAAAAGGATTTGGCGGCTTCGGTCTTGGTAAGATGAAAGAACTTGCTGATGCCTTCAAAAAAGCTCAACAGGTACAAGAAGACGCAAAAAAACTCCAGGAAGAATTGGAGATCATGGAAATTGAAGGACAAGCTGGCGATGTAATCGTAGTTTTGAGCGGGAACCAAGAACCCCGTAAAATCAGCATTGGTGCTGATGCAGCTAGCAAAAATCCCGAAGAACTCTCCGAACTAGTCCTCGCCGCAATGATGGATGCTTACGAAAAATCCACCGCCACCATGCGCGAACGGATGGAACTACTCACCAGCGGACTAAACATTCCTGGTTTGTAATCTGATTAACTAGCCATTCTCCGCAAGAGCACAATATGGGTATTGCTTTACTATATGTATTTAGCAATACCCATCTTTGCTTTTATCCACTATCCACTATCCACTATCCACCATCCACTATCCACCATCCACCAATTAAATGGATTCTGTCGAACAGAAATATCGTCGAATTAGAAATGACCTGCAACGGGGTGGTGTTGCCCTGGCATTAGTATTCCTCGCGGGGTCACTATGGTATAGCCTGGTGGAAGGCTGGCACTGGTTAGATGCGGTGTATATGACTGTCATTACCCTGACAACAGTGGGCTATGGCGAGACTCAACCATTGGGAGATCGGGGACATGTTTTCACTATTGCCTTAATTTTAGCTGGAGTGATCACGATCGGTTACATTGTCGATCGATTCACCGAAGCCCTGATTGAAGGCTATTTCATTGAAGGTAGAAGACTTAGACAACAACGAAAACTTGTGGAATCTTTATCAGCACACTTCATTCTCTGCGGGTTCGGGCGGATTGGACGACAAATTGCCACTGAATTTGCGGCAGAGGGGACAGCATTTGTGATTGCGGATGCTAGTCTCGATCAGGTAAAAATAGCCCAAGCAGAAGGATATAGCGCGATTCAAGCCGACGCTACCCTTGACGAAACACTCCTAAAAATGGGGGTAGAAAAAGCTGCTTGCTTAGTAGCGGCATTGCCTTCTGATGCCGAAAATCTCTACATTATTCTCTCTGCCAAAACCCTTAATCCTCAGATTCGGGCAATTGCTAGAGCAAGTAATGAGGAAGCCGTACTGAAGCTTCAACGAGCTGGAGCCGATAAAGTTATCTCTCCCTACATCACTGGGGCAAAACGGATGGCTGCGGCAGCTCTGCGCCCCCAGGTGATGGATTTTATGGACGGAATTGTCGCTAGTGATCGATCCTTCTACATGGAAGAATTTCTCATCGATGCTCAAACCTGCCCAGTAGCTGGTTTATCACTGCGAGAAGCGCGGCTACGTTCTCAATCTGGCTCTCTAGTATTGGCAGTCAGACGACGTGATGGTAATCTAATCGTCGGCCCCACTGGAGAGACAATCATCATGGCTCAAGACATGTTGATCTGCATGGGCACCGCAGATCAGCTACGAGTACTAAATCAGATTTTGGAGCCACTTACCCCCGAAATTAATCAGCGGTAAGAGTTGGGAGTTGGGAGTTGGGAGTTGGGAGTGGGGGAGAATCGGACTGAAATAGCAAAGGCAACTCAATCCTGAAAATCCCGTAAATCCTCTAAATCCTGATTTGCCTTTCTTCCTGAAAGATCCCATCACTATCCAATACCCAGCTTTTAATCTCCCTGACTTTGCCATTAATTACTGAAATAATCGGGTACGAATAAACTTCCCATGCTTGAGATCGATCGCATATTGAAGGAATTGCTGGATAATCGGGATGGGAATGGAAGAAGCCAATAATGTCAATGTGAAGCTCTCTCGCTCGTTTCTGCGCTATGAAAATATCTTGGGGATCGATCGAATACCGACTACTTTTATTCCGAGATTCTTCATCTGACTCGGATTTTACCCAAGCATTGGTTGTTGGAATAACTTCCATAACTGTTCTAGATATATCACCTATTTTACCTAGTAGAATACCGCAGCATTCTTCGGGGTAAGCATTTTCAGCGTGGTTGCAAATTATCTTTCGTTGTTCGGCACTGATAATTATTGTCATGTAGGGAATTCTGCTAATTACTGCGCGTTACCACCAGCGCATTAATCATAGTACTTTTGGCAGATGAATTAGGTTGCTTATAGATCCACAGCTTAACTGATTTCTGATCTGGTGAAATACAGGCATAAAATCCCAATCTACTGGCAATACTAGGTACAGCCGCACTATAATTAGCCTCACAATCAATAGTAGCTTGAGCTGCAACTCGATCGCTGATTCGATCGATTACAACTTCATTAAAATATTCAATCGATGTCTTCGCTGATATAGCAATATCTTTACCATCTCCATCACTATAGTTTCCAGTCTGTAATAAAGTTGGCCCCCAGCGATAGATAACTTTAGGTCCTAACCATACACTATCATTAGGCGGATCTGCTAAATAGTAAACAATTGGGGCTTTGAGTTTGCTATTGGGAGCTGGCTCTAGTACTAAAATTGGTTTAATCTTACTACTACCTGACGCTGGATTAAATCCATTGATACCCTTAGTTCCAGTAGATGGTGAAGGAATACTAGTCATTATTCCTTGAGACATTTTAATCTCGTCAGTTATGAAAGCTACTGCTTGTTCTAGTTCTAGTCGATCTGTAGTCTCATTTTGACTCCGCTGATTCGCATTCATCAGCGCGTATAAGCCACTACCCGTTAGAGAAATTACTATTCCTGTAATTGCCAGTGCGAGTAGCAACTCAATTAAAGTAAATCCTGCTGCGAGTTTATTTATTTTTCTAATTTTAGACATCATAAATTAATTACCTACCCTTTGCCAAGCACTAACTGGACTAATTTGGGCTGGCTGTTCTATTTTAGCTATGCCAACATCAGACCAATTACCTGCTTGAATAATTGGAATTTCAGTTGGACTAGTAGCAGAGTCCCAACTATTCACCCACAATCCACCTGTGATATTTTTATTAGGATTGGGGGTACTAGATCTAATACTTTTGGCATCAGCGAATGGCGCATGAATGAATGCAGTAATTGAAGCATTATCTTGAATACTAAATTTCAAGGTTTGGCTGCTGCCATAGATGCGTAGATTTGGATACTCAGGATTGACATTTAGAGTTCGACTACCTGCTAGATCGATATTACCTTTAAGATAAAGATTGACTTTTTTGTTGGCAGCTAAATCAATTTTAATTGAATCTGAATCTTTCAATTTAATTGAGTATCCAGAACTATCGCTGTCTATATCGACAAGGTAGTGATATTCACCATTTGAATCGGGAGTATCGATCGAGATCAATCGTGGTAATTGAATTGAATCAGTAATAGCTGCTAATGGTATTGCTGTAGCTGGTGCAATTTTAGGAGCTGGAACAGGTGTAAATGGATCGGCAATTATTTGTCCGCTGGGTACGCCACTAATAAGTGAGATGTTAGTAATATCTACACCAACAATTCCATCTACATCTTTGTCTGATAATTGAGGGCAAACTGCTGCTTGAATTTGTCCAGTAATTTTTTGATTGGTATTTAGATTAAATGTATTTGCCCATAATGCTGGTGGGGCTATTTTTGCAGATTCGCTACCAATTGGGATTTCAACAGTTAGAGTACTTTTTGCACTATTTTGAGTAGTATTATAAGCATCGATTTCTCCGGCGATAGTTAGCGTACCAATTCCCTCTCGATATTGATAATCAACAATTTTATATCTACCCTTATTGCGATCTCTACTATCTAGATCGATCCACTGATTATTTTTAAATAATTCAGTCTGTTGCTTGGTCGTTGTTAGATCGATTAATCGGCAACTTTTCTGAGCTGGTGGCAAACTATCGAGTGTATTCGACCATTCGTTTAAGTTCTTAGTTGCTAATAGTTTATGTCGATCGAGGAATGACTGGACTCGAATAATTCCAGCTTCAGCAGTACTTAAAGCTCTACTAGTTTCCCGTTGAGAATTTGTGATAATTTGACCGCTTTGAGCACGCCCAATCATACTAGCAGCAACAATTATCATTACTAAACCCATGCCGACTGCTACAGGTAAAGCAAAGCCAGCTTCTAAGCTGTTCTTTCTCTTCAAAATTACCAGACAAAACTTAGTCACAGCTATCAAACCTAATTATCAATTATCAATTACCCACCAAACTTACGGCAACTACCAGTACCTGTACTAGTATCGTAACTACCCATCCGAATGATTCCGAGCGGTGCCGAAACTGTAAAACAACGAGCGTTCTGAGAGTTACCTTCAACCCTTAAGATCACAGTTTTATTAGTAGTTGTATTGCCTCGAATTCCATATTGAATCTCGCCAGATGCACCTGTATGATCGAGATTGATTGGATCTGGTAAATTTACATCACCAGATAATAAACACCCTTTCTGTCCCAATATTTTGTTTGCGCTTTTATCGAGCGTCAGCGTACAACTTTGATTACTGCGGATTGCTTCTTGCTGGGATTGCTGGAGACTAGCCACTACCATCTCTGTTGCTTGATTTAACTTGGCACGATTTTGGGCAGCTATGAAACTTGGAATCGCAATCGCACTCAAAATACCGACAATCATCACCACAACTAGTGATTCTACTAGCGTAAAACCGAGATTGCTACTGACAGTAGAGCGCGGCATTAGGCATCACCTCCGTGTAGAAATGGAGGATTGGCTGCTGTAAAGTGCTCCCATTGCTGGGAGTGACTGTGTATTGAATCCCCAGAATTTTGGCTGAGATATTTTCTAGAGTAGCTGGAATACTGACAGTACGGGCGATTTGGAAAGTTTTGCCCATTTGACTAGTTTCGACAAGGGGAATCAGGCTGTAATCATCAGATCCTGTGACATTTCCCTTCGCCAAATTGTCCCTAATTAAGTCGGCGAACCCATCATCAACACTCGCTGGATGGCATCGTAACTGATTGGGAGTAAGTGGAAGCTGGCTGAGAGCCACTTGCGATCGAATTTGCTCTAAATCTGCCTGTACCCACCGATTGGCTTCAGCGATCTGCAAAGCTTTTGACTTGAGCAACATCGCTACTACTAGTCCCTGCATTGCTACGGCAACAAAGGTGGTAACTAGTAAAATTGCAACGAGTACCTCCGAGAGGGTAAACCCTGCTTCTTGCGGCTGTGAGCGGTTAATTAGCCGCTCTTTGAATCGATAATGAAGAAACATTTAAAAGTCGCTGGGGCTGGATCGCATACAAGACGCTGACAGCCAGATGCCCCCAGCGGGGGATCTAGAAATCTAGCATTTGTTGAGGTTGACACCTGCACTTTTCGCCATTGCTACCAAACCTTTGAGTTGGATAGTTTTGATTGCTTTTGTGGAGAGCTTGAGACGGACAAAACGATTGCCCTCTTCCCACCACACACGTTTCCACTGCAAGTTGACTTGCTGTAGTTTTTTGTTGCGGTTGTGGGCGTGAGAAACCGCCATTGCGTTGTTGGCTCTCTTACCAGTCAGTTGACATACGCGAGACATAGAAACCTCCTACTTGATTGCTGTTCACTATAGTTATGACACAGCCTCCTATTGTAGCTAATTTCGGTTCGTCTACGAAACTGAGAATTTACTGATTTTGAGCAACTGACTACGAGTGTAAGTTTGATGGTGTCAATTTTATCGCTGTATAACTAGATACCACAATCAGCCATTTGAATGAAATTAGGCTTTGGGCTTTAGCCTCTGAAGCTTCAACGTTTAGGGTGAGCACTGTCTTGTCTCCCTAAACCGTCGGGGAACAAAGACGTTGGCGCAGCCTCTCCGTCAGGAGACGCGGGAGCCGCTGCCCACCAGCTAAATTTTAGCCATTTTCATTTAATCCACATCGACAAATTCAACCGCGCCTTGTCTGAGTATTTTCCAGCTATTACTACTCCATTCGATCACTGTTGATGGTTGTCCCATCGAAGATATAGTTAAATCTAGATCTGAATCGAGTGCAAGCACCTGCGGAAAATGATCACTGATTTCAGCCATAGTTAGTAATGGCGGTGCTCCAGATAAATTTGCACTTGTTGTTGCCAATGCACCTGTTTGATTTAGGATCGATCGAGCAACCTCACAGTCAGGTACTCGCAACCCAATTGTATTATTCCTGAGTGGATTCATCACGGCGGGAATCAAGTCAGATGCAGGTAATACTAGTGTCAACGCTCCAGGTAAATATCGATCGGCAACTGCCTGCCAAATCTCAATTTCTTGCTCCGTTCCGGTGGTGAATTGCCATAAGTCAGCAATCTCACCTACCATTAAAATTAGTGGTTTAGTTTGACTACGTTGTTTAGCTTCAAAGATCAGCCCCGCAGAAGCTGGAAGTGTTGCTAATGCTGGAACTGTATCTGTAGGGAAACTAATTAGACTACCTGATTTAGCTGCAATAATTAATCGATCGAGAGAAACTTGAGACACTTAAATTAGTGGATAGTGGATAGTGAATAGTGAATTGTAGGGTGTGTTACTGCGCCAGCATAACGCACCAATCCTTAACTCAACGCCACACAAGTGCGATCGAAATAGCCACCACTGCACCGACAATAGTATTAATCACATTGACTAACTCATTACTGAGCCAATCAATATCTGACTGAAGTGTTGCGCCAATCACACTTTCGACATTTGTAGCGACAAAAGCGGCAACTGTACAAATAATTACACCTTGAAAAGTAATCATTCCCAAACTATAAGCAACTAGCGAAATTAGAATTCCGCCAACAATTCCCGCCAGTGTACCTTCCAAACTAATTGCCCCTTCAGTACCTCTGGGGACAGGTTTTAAGGTGGTAATCAGAAATGTACTTTTGCCATAAGCCTTACCGACTTCACTAGCTGTTGTATCCGATAGTTTAGTTGCAAAACTAGCGACATATCCCAAGGTCAGTAACGATTCCCAGCTAGGCTCTAGCCAACCAAACTTAATTGCGGCAACTCCGATCGCACAGATTGTAGCAGTAAAAGCCGAACCCCAAACGTTTTCCGGCCCTCTAGCTCCGCCACGTTTCTCCGCGATGCCTTCAGCTTCTTTTTGAGCCATGCCAATCCGCGTCACTGCTGAACCAACGAGAAAGTAAAACATTACTACACCATAGCCGCGCCAGCCCAGAGTGCCCCAGACAACCACGCCTAAACCCCAGGCATTAATTGTCCCTGCTGGTGTCAACAATTTCTTGGGAATAACGATCGAGACTAGCATCAAAATCGAGTTGAGAACGATCGCGACTAGCCACGGATTATTTGTACTAAAATCTAACATATTCCGTTGAGGTCTCTGATATGGCTAATGTGATCTTCCATCTGGCATTCCCAATTGAGAACATCCCCGATACCAAAAAATTCTACGTCGATGGATTGGGCTGCACTGTCGGGAGAGAAGCAACCAATTCCATTATTCTAAACCTATATGGACATCAGCTTGTAGCTCATATCAGTAAGCAATCCTCACCAGCACAGGCTGGAATCTATCCGCGCCACTTTGGGATTGTCTTTCCCACTTTAGCTGATTGGCAAGCATTGCTCGATCGATCAACATTACATCAGCTAGAATTTTATCAATCGGCAAAGCATCGATTTTCCGGCGCAATTACTGAGCATCGAACTTTCTTTCTAGTCGATCCGTTCGCAAACTTATTAGAGTTCAAGTATTACACCCACAGTGAAGCCATCTTTGGGGCGACTGAGAACAATCAAATTGGTGATTTAACTGGTTGAGAGAGCGCCTGGGTAATCGCTTTAAGAGCACGTCTGTCAGACACCATCAGGGGATGAGCGACTACTGGCATCGAGATCTCTGTACCGATGCCGAGTTGAGAGCTGCTCGGCGGCAATATAATCATGTCAAATGGTGTCCAGAGCGATGTAAAATTGAGCGACTTTAATCGAGCGACATCACTATTTAGATCTGTCATAAACTGACTATTGGGGCGCATCTGCATACAGCCAGGACGCAGCGAAAACTGTGCGGCAATCGTACCATTGTGGGGAGCCGAAATCGAGATAAATCGCTGGACTCGATCGATCCCGCCCAATCGCTGGAGATAATAACGACTGACTAAGCCGCCCATACTAAAGCCTAGCAGATCGATCGGTTGGTCGGGCGCGAAGGTTCGATCGATTAAATCTGCCACCTGTTGAGCTAATATCTCTAGCTTACTATCGCCATTATTGGGGATGAGGTCAATATCCCAGACTTGCCAGCCCAGATTGTGGAGGTGACTGGATATTTTTCGCATTTTGTAGCTAGTATCCATCAATCCATGTATCAGCAGAATCGGATTGCGGTCAGAATTACTAGTTGTTGACATATTGGGTACAGGCTCATTGGAGTAAGTGTAGTCTTAATTCTAAAATGGAAAATTATGAGAGATCGATCGTTATATGACAGTTGATTTACTGTCTCACAGCCTGTTTAGAGTAAATTTTTGTTAAACTTTGTAATCTTATCTTGCACTTGCCATCAGGCAAATTTGATAATTCAAACTATGTAAATAAGAGAGCTAATATATTGTGTTTGATTTTAAGAAATTATTTGGCAAAAAAAATGATGGCTTCTTTCTCCAGTTAGAAGATGAGGACGCTACCTCAAAACCAGAAGCTAAGGCTAAGGCTAAAGATTCAGCTCCAGTAGCGGCTCCAGTGAATCCTGCTCCTGAGGCAACTTCAGCTCCAGTAACTGTAGTTGCTACGGAGCCAGCTCCTGCTACTGCAACTTCGACAGCAGCTCCTGCCTCAGGTGCAGCCATTGATAAAAAAGCAGCTAAAGCTGAAGAAAAAGCCGCAGAAAAAGCTGCTAAAGCAGCTAAGAGAGCCGCAGGGAAAACTGGTGAAGCTCCAAAAGTTGCGGCAGCAACAGCACCTGTAGCCGCTCCAGCTCCAGTAGCACCAGCAATTACCAACTTTGCAACTGACTATCTGATTAAACCTTCTTCTATCAGTAGTCGCCGGATGCCTGGTGCTAACATGAAAGGGTTTTTAGATCTCGCCCGTCAGGTGGACAAACCTAAGGCTTTTAAAGCAGCAGCTTCAGAACGGAAGGCTGAGAAATAGATCGTATTTGTAATTGTCGGGTGGGTAGCCGAGAACCTAGATGGTGTGCACTGCCCACCCTACAACTGAATTTCCCAGTCCGCGTAGGCGGACTTTGCATTCTGTTCGCGGAGCGTCTGCCTTAGCAGAGGAGCGGTTTCTAACCGCTTAGATTGTGGGTAGCAACAGTTAATTAATCCTTGCACATAGAAACAGTACTGTAGAGATGAAAGGCTCGATCCCAATGGCTATCCGCACGGCGGAGTAGTTCTAGATGGGGATTAATGTGTCCCATTAGTTCTGAATAGCCAATCGCTGTTTCGGCAAACGGGGTAAAATTGCCCTGAGTGGGGATCTCTGCTACTTGTTCGCGGATTTGGGACATCAAATTTTTCCAGTTGTCCCGACTGGTTGAGGGAATCTTCTCCCCATTTAATAAACCGCTCAAGTCACCACTTAGTTGAGTACTCAAATCTCCAGTAAATTGGGTGCGATTTTGGGTAATGAGCTGCTTGTAATCGCAGAAATCGTAAGTTTGGGAGCAAAGTCTAAAGATACTGCGTCGATCGCGTAATTGCAAGTCACAGATATGCACGTAGTCGAGGGTGCGGGGCTTACGGTGTGTCCGATTGCGGGCATCTATCTCCATCACTTCTTCAAAGATCGGTAGCATTCCAGTGACGATCTGGGTGACTTCTGACCAGCTAAAATTAAATGTGCGGAGTTCAGATCGATCATCTGTACAGACAATTGTGGCCTTGGGGCGGAAGGATTGGAAGTGACTGACGTTAAATGTGTACATCTGCTGGGTGCTGTGTTGAGCGACGCAAAAACAGGGAATACCTGCTTGCAGAAATTGGTCACGATAAAATTCTAATTCTCCCATCGGGCCGACGCGATACAGTCGCCAGCCACGACTGGGGAGCTGGAGTCTAGCACTGTAAGGATCGATATTCATAATCGCTGCAAATCGATCGATCACGACCTGCTTTTGCTCTTGGGACATCGGTTCGAGAATCAAAAATCCTGGCTCAACATTATCTTCAATTCCAGCTCTAGCGCAAGCTATGGCATTTGCCTTAATTTGAGCCTGGATTGCTTCAATTCGCTCAATTCCCTGACGTGCCTCAATTGTGATTTTACGATCGAGACCATGTTGCAGCAATAATCGATAAATGTCGAGGGCATTATCGAGCTTATTGGTTGCTTCTTGCAATTTTGCCGCGTACAGTTGGACCTGATGGTTGTCGGGCTGATCGGCGATTAACACCGCAATTAACTTACCAGCATTCTTATAGTCCTGACGATTTAGGGCATCAGCAGCTTGCTCTAACATAGATTTATCGAAGAATTTGCATAGAGTCTTTCAGAAGTTCGTCGTGCCTCTTCAGACACATTTCAATCCTGCTATCTAATCTATAGTTCCCCGATCTTTGTGTTAACTTAACTAGCGGTGATATTTCTTTGATCGTTCCTCTTTGATCCCATGCCTTTAGACTCATTGACCATTAGCCACGGGATTATTCTTAGTTTATTGCTCGGTTTTGCGATCGCACATAGTGGATTAGCAGCCTTGCGTCCCTGGGGCGAGGGTAAAATTGGTGCAAGGTTCTATCGTGTGATCTTCGCTTTGGTAAGTATTCCGTTTGCGACTATCCTAATTATTTATTTCTTTAATCATCGTTACGATGGGTATCAGTTATGGCAGGTGCAAGGCGTTCCAGGTGTGCCAGCCCTAGTTTGGACACTATCATTTATTTCGTTTCTGTTCCTCTATCCCGCAACTTTTAATCTGCTCGAAGTTGCGGCTGTAGTCAAGCCGCAGGTGCGGATCTACGAAACCGGAATCATGCGAATTACTCGCCATCCTCAAATGGTCGGTCAACTGATTTGGTGTATCGCTCATACTGTGTGGATTGGCAGTACTTTTACCCTAGTCACATCAATCGGGTTGATGGCACATCACTTATTTGCCGTCTGGCACGGCGATTATCGACTAGGACAGCGGTATGGAGCTGAATATGACCTAGTAAAAGCTAGAACCTCAATTGTGCCCTTCCAGGCGGTATTAGATGGCAGACAGCAGTTAAAATTATCCGAGTTTCTTCGCCCTGCTTACATTGGGGTAGTGGCGTTTGTCTTTTTATTCTGGTGGGGGCATCCTTGGTTAGTTGAGATGACTGCGCGGGTATCCTTTTAGAGGGTGGGTAGATATTTGCTAATGATTAAGCAATTCTGCTGATTTAGCATCGATCTCCTCGATCCCTAGCACTTATTCGTCGATCCCTATTACCAGATCGAGCTAATTAGGGTTAAAATCATTAGCTATATAACAAAATCTGATATCAAACTGACCACATTTTATGATCCACTCTGTAACAGATCTGAATTTTAAGGAACAAGTTCTCAATTCATCGATCCCTGTACTAGTCAATTTTGAGGCACCTTGGTGTGGATTGTGCAAAATTATTCAGCCGACATTAATTCATTTTCAAGATCGGTGGGATCAGCAGATTAAGTTAGTCAGTATTAATGCTGATGATAATCTCAAACTAGCGAGTACTTACCGACTTAGAACGCTACCAACCTTAATTTTATTTGCCAACGGTGGCACTATCGATCGACTAGAAGGTTTTCACAGTAGAGAAGCTCTTCGTACTAATTTAGACAGAATGACAAAAATTGCTACCATTGATTGGAAAATTGGTGATAGAGGTGCGCCGATGCAAATTGATTGGCGGTTAGTGAGTAGATAGATAAAAAGTGAATAGTTGATAGATGTGTAGGTTGGGTAGAGTGATAACGAAACCCAACATCCACACAAACACCCTAGAATGTTGGGTTTCATTCTTCAACCCAACCTACTATTCACTATTCACCATCCACTAATTAGGCAATTTACTCTTAGTCGCGGAATCTCTTTTAAACTGCTGCTTACGCAGACTTTCGATTCTCTCAGAGACTTGCTTTTGTAGCTCAACTCGATCGATCCGGTTGCTGTAGATCTTCAGATATCTAATCGCTTCATCAGTATTTCCACTATTCTCTTTAACTCTTGCCAGAGCCAGATAGTCCTGGGTGGCAACCATTGGGGCGATATCATCGTAAGTCTTGATTAGTTGCGGAATTGCCACAACTGACAAGAAAATCAGGAAGATAAACGATACTTTTGCGTCTGGTTTAGTTGATTCAACCAAATACATTGTCATCCCAAATAGCAGCAGGATCAACACAAGCATGAATAACAAATGTGGATCTTGCTGAATTAGATTAGAAACTTCTTCAACTTTAGATTCATGCTTGCCGACAGTGAAGCCGACTAGTGCCATCGTCGCGGGGAGCGTAAATTGCCTAAGATAAGAACCTTTGCCACTCAGATGAAAGATCAGTGACAGGATACTGGCAATGCTTGAAAAGATAATCCAGGTTTTCATTTTTAGCAGCTCAGTTTTTTAATTAACGATCGTCGATCGATCATCAATCTCGATTGAATAGACATCGCGGCTAATCGTAACATGTGTTGATGCAAAATTGCTGTTAGCAGACGATCATCGGGTTGCGAGTAAGGGTGCAGCGGCGAGTAGCTCTTTGGTATAAGCCTGTTGAGGATTGCTAAAAATCTGCGCTGTTTCACCCATTTCGACAATTTTACCCTTATTCATTACGGCAATTCGATCGCACAGAAACTTGGCTAGCCAGAGATCGTGGGTGATAAATAGATAGGTGAGATTGTCTTCATGCTTGAGTTCTAGCATCAGATCTAGGACTTCTGACTGAATAGTCGCATCCAACATGCTCACTGGTTCATCACAAATCACTAATTTAGGCTTGGTAATCAGGGCGCGGGCAATCCCTACCCGCTGTTGTTCGCCGCCGGAAAGTTGGTTGGGATACCTACCAAAGTATTCTAGCGCGGGAGTCAGTCTCACTCGTTCCAACATGGCTAGCACTTGGGATTTCGTTTCCCTGGGTGTGGCGTTGATTTCGTGGATATTTAGAGCATCGGCAATACTATCCCCAATTGTCATCATCGGATTGAGCGACGCACTCGGATCTTGGAAGATCATCTGCATCTCTCGCCGTTTGCTGCGAATCTGCTTGGGAGATAGTCCAGTCAGCTCTTCACCACAAAAGGTGACTTTACCACCAGTGGCTGGAATCAACTGGAGAATGGTGCGGGAAAGAGTACTTTTGCCACAGCCAGACTCACCGACTAAACCAAAGATCTCCCCTTCGTAGAGTTCAAGCTGGATATTATCGACAGCTTTGATTGTTTTAGTTTTGACATTGGTAAATAGCCGTTGCAGGAAGCTAGTTTCGATCGTATAGTGCTTCTGAAGTCCTTCAAGTGTCAGAATTGGTGTTTGCCGTCTCGCCAGTGATAAGGCTGTCGAACTTACAACTTCCTGCTCTGCTTGAATGTGCAATGCCGAGTTCAAGAGCTTTTTGGTATATTCCTGTTGGGGATGATGAATAATCTGGTCAACAGTTCCTTCTTCTACCTTACGCCCTTTGTTCATCACCACAATCCGATCGCAATAAGTCGCAATTGTCGCCAGATCGTGGGAGATTAATAACAATCCCATCTGCCGCTCTTCACACAGTCGCTTTAATTCATCGAGAATTTCTGCCGATACCCGCACATCAAGGCTCGTCGTCGGCTCATCAGCAATAATCAGCTTGGGATTGAGCAATAAAGCGAACGCAATCGCCACCCGTTGGCGCATTCCACCGCTGAATTCATGGGGATACTGGTTCCATCGCTCTGGCTCAATTTTTACGGCTGCTAGGGTAGCTAGAGCGCGGGTTTTGGCTTGTTGTCTGGTAAGGTTTGGTTCATGGGCTTGGAGAGTCTCGATACAGTGATTGCCAATCGTCATCAACGGATCTAGCCGAATCATCGGATCTTGGAAAATTAAGCCCACTACCTCCCCGCGAAACCGCCGCAGGCTCTCAGGATTGAGATCGGGGACTGATTTACCCTCAAACAAGATTTGCCCCTGAATCTGAGCACCATCTGGCAGCAGCCGCATGATTGTTTTGCCCAAAGTAGACTTGCCACAGCCAGACTCGCCCACAAAGCCAATCTTTTCCCCCGCACTTAGCTGAAAGGAGACATCTTCGATCGCATTTGGTTTTTGACTCGATTCGGAATTAGGATAAGTTACCCAAAGATCTTGGACGCTAAGGAGAGGATGTTGGGGCATGGGGAGTTGGGGGTGTGGGGGAGAGGGGTGCGGAAGCGTGCGGGCGTGGGGGCAGGAGAAATAACATATTTGCTATCCACTATCCACTATTCACTATCCACTAAACTTTAAATCTTCGCATTAAATAGGCTGCTGCAAAGTCACCATTGGGGTGTTTGGCGAGGAGATCGGCAAAATCGAAGACTTGTTGGGCGATTTCGATGCCGACTTTATCAATTACGGCTTGACGTTCGAGTTGATTGGCATGACTGGTGCGGACTTGAGCTTGCCACACGCCAGAGAAGATTTGGGCGATATTGGTATCGAGTTTGAGCCGTTCGAGTATTTCCCATTCACCTCGATCGCACCAAATTCCGCCACAGGTGAGACAATGCTCTAGATAGAATGGCTCTTTGAGAGTCACTTTTCCTCTGGCCATCACACAGCCACATTCTGGACAAAGACCTGTTTTGCCATCTAATGAACTGGGAGTGTAGGACAGATCATAATTTTGGGTGAGGACATCGGGATTCGACGGTATCTCTGGGCGTTGAGATCTCCATGTCTGATAATTACGTCCAGAAATCCAGTCACCCTGACACTCACGACAATGTTTGGTTAGCAGCAAATCG
>JANNBD010000536.1:0-4395 GCA_031385105.1 Chamaesiphon sp. OTE_78_metabat_374 | reverse complement strand
TGTTGGGAGTCGTCTTGTACTTAATCGGTGGTTTACCATTTGTCTTCTGGGGCGTATTTGCTCGGTTGGTAATTGTTTATCACTGCACTTGGTTGGTAAATAGTGCGACGCACAAATTTGGCTACCGCAACTTTGAAACTACCGACAATTCCACCAATTGCTGGTGGGTGGCACTGACAACCTACGGCGAAGGCTGGCACAACAACCACCATGCTTACCAATATTCCGCTCGGCATGGGATGAAGTGGTGGGAACTCGATATCACCTGGATCACGATTCAGGTACTTCAGTTGCTAGGTTTAGCTACTAAGGTGAAGTTGATTGAGGCGGGGACTGCGAAGGAGTAGAAAAGGGGGTAGAGGGTAGAGGGTGGAGGATAGAGGATGGTAAAATTATCATTCTGATCATCTAAGTTAATCCCGCCTTCTCTTCTCTACTTCCTACCCTCTACTCCCTACCCTCTCCGAAAATGACTGAAAACTTCTACGTCCCAGGTGCGCGGGATTTACTCCCTCTAGATGTCGCTCAAAAACGCTGGGTGGAAAGAGGAATTCAAGATGTATTTCATCGCTGGGGCTATCATCGGATTATTACTTCCACGCTAGAACGCCTAGACACGCTGATTGCAGGTGGTGCAGTCGATCGAGAAACCGTGATCCAAATCCCATCAGCAGAAGGTGGTACACTTGGTCTACGTCCAGAACTGACAGCTTCGATCGCCCGCGCTGCGGTATCAAGAATGGGCGATTTGTATCCCCAACGGCTATATTACAATGCCAATGTCTTCCGCAAAGCCGATGTAGAGCATCACGGCAGACAACAAGAATTTTATCAAGCTGGGATCGAACTATTAGGTGTTGGCGGAACTTTAGCAGATGTCGAAGCAATCTTGTTGATGATGGATTGTTTGAAATCGCTAGGGGTGCCAAATTTCCAGATCATTCTGGGCGAAGCCGGATTGAGCCGTGCTTTACTAGCTCAATTCCCCACTGAATTTCAGACCCAAATTAGACATTGTTGGGCACATCTCGATCGGGTAAGCTTGGAACAATTATCGCTGACTCCAACACAACAAGAATTAGCTCTTTCACTAATCGATTTGCGCGGTAAACCAACCCTAGTCCTGGCAAAACTAGCCCAGTTAGAGCTAGATCCAGCTAGTCAAGTGACAATTGCTCATCTCCAAACATTGGTTGAATTACTAGCAACTACTAGCCCCAATTCACTACCGCTAATTTTGGATCTGAGTCTGATTCAAACTTTTGATTACTATACAGGGATAGTATTTGAAGCGGTAACTATCACCGAAGATCGTGCCTACGTCCTCGGTAAAGGCGGACGGTACGATCGACTACTCGCACTTTATCACCCACAGGGGCAAAATTACCCAGGCATCGGCTTTGCATTGAATATTGACCAATTGCAGCAAGTCCTCCAAACCAACCCCGCCATGCCCCACACAGCCCCTAAATCGGACTGGTTGGTGGTGGCAATGGTACCGACGGCGATTGCTCCAGCATTAGCCTACGGTCAAAAATTGCGATCAAATCCTGAATTAGTCCGCGTCGAGATGTATCTCAATGACGGCGAACCAGATGCGATTAGACAAGTTGCGATTGATCGGGGTATTGCTAAAATTGCCTGGATTAGTGCAGATGGTGAAAAAATCGAAGACCTCACATAGAGGGCGATTAGGACAGTAAGACTAGTGACGCTAAAAACCCGACTTTTCCAAAAGCGGCGTTTTTATTCGGGGGTTCCCCCCGAATAAAAAAACGACAAGACAGTCGGGTTTTTGTTTTAATGACGAATGCTGTAAATAAACCCTTCTACAGCTCTCGAATTTTTTCCAACGTGCGATCTCGATCCCACTCTCTACCCTGCTGTAAGAACAACTCAGCCGCAGCTTGGAGATCCTCTTGAGCACCTTCGCGATCGCCCAAATAAGCAGAGACTAAACCGCGATTATAATAAGCTTTGGCATAAGTCGGATCTAGTTGGATCGCTCGACTGTAATCGCGCAAAGCACCCTGCCTATCTTCTAAGCGATAGCGGACATTACCTCTATTGTAGTAGCTAGTTGTATTGCGACTTTCTAGCTCGATGGCTCGATCGTAATCAGATAGTGCTCCCTGTCTATCTCCCATCCGATCTCGCAATAGCCCACGATTCACATAGGCTTTAGCATAGAGCGGGTCGATCTGAATCGTGCAGTTGTAGTCAGCTAAAGCCCCCTCTCGATCGCCGCCAAGATCACGAGATCGACCCCTGTTATAATACTCACGAGCATCTTGAGGATGTAGTTGCAGATCGGGCTGAGAATCGATCGGAATCTCTGGTTGATTGTTTAGATTGTCAGGCATAGTTTCATACTTTGATTTCATCTCGATCCATAGCAATGCAATACCGCTTCTGCTCGAAGCTGGTAAACGATTGGGTGCGGCGATCATTGATTTGAACTGTCAAGATCTCATACAAGTGCAAAGCCCAAGCTATGCCAATACAGACACAACATCGCTTTTTTCGCAACTTAGAGCAGAATATTCACAACCAAAATTCTACCAGCTTCAATAAATTGGTTGGTATTTCTACTCCAAAGTCCAGCCGAATTGCTGAAGATGATACAGCGATCCAGCTTGGATTGGTCGATTTTAGGTTGCGAGGAGATGAGAGTGTAGGGAGTGTCGGGAGAAATACTCCAGTTGAAATGGTTGTTTACTTTTCTGCTTCGGTTTCTGGAAGATTTGCAAAGAGGGCTTGGAGCTTCCATCGCTGAACATATGGCCAGCCACCATTTTCTTCGATGTCTCGGAGGAGAGCGTACAAAGCTTGACGACTATCTGGCAAGGCTGCTTGAAAGTGATTTTGTTGAATTTCGCGATGGAGTTGTTCTAGAGTACGAAGGACATGAAGAAGTGCGATCGGATCTTCGCGGTTGAGATTGGCAATTTCGTGGATTCGATCGATAGTGTCTCCGAGGGGATGCATTGAGGATGGCAATTCTGTTGATGTTGATTGTGAGTGTGAGGAAAGGTCTTTTTCGTTGTTCATCTAACTTAATTTGTCAAATACTTTTAATATAAATTTACACTTTAGGCTTGAGGGTTTGCGTCGAGAACAAAAAGCTAACTCCACTAATCAAATCGAAAGCCATCTGTGAAAAGCGGCACTCTAGATCCTATTTTTTGGTAAGATACCGATCGACAAGACAATTATCTTACTGTGTCTACAGCAGCGATCGAACACATTTTTGAAGATTCATTCAATTAAATTCGACTAAAGCTGACCGACAGCCAAATACTGTAATAACATAAAATATATCGAAGCTTGAGGTTAAACATGAAATTTCGCGGATTAGTCGCTGCTCTACTCGCCATCTGTGTTGGCTTGTTGACGGCTTGTAGTGATGCTCCCGTATCAGCCACAACGGTACTGACTTATGAGGACATTAGAGGCACAGGGATGGCCAACAATTGTCCGGTTATTGATGATACCAGTCGGGGTTCCATTCCGTTGGATGCCACCAAGGGCTATCAATTGGTAGACATGTGCATCCAACCTACCAATTACTTTGTCAAAGAAGAACCTCAAAATAAACGTCAGGAAGCTGAATTTGTTGCAGGTAAACTAGTCACACGCGCGACTTCTAGTCTCGATCAAATCAGAGGATCTGTCAGCCTCTCCGAGGATCGGGTGCTAACTTTCAAAGAAGAAGATGGACTGGACTTCCAAGCCGTCACCGTCAAAATGCCTGGTGGCGAATTGGTACCATTCCTGTTCACGATCAAAGAATTAGTCGCTACCAGCAAACCTGGTGTCGAAAATATCAATACCTCGACTGACTTTGCAGGTGAATACAAAGTCCCATCTTACCGTGGTAACGTCTTCCTCGATCCTAAAGGTCGTGGTGTTGCCAGCGGCTACGTTGATGCTAACGCCCTCCAAGCCGAAGCCGTAAATCGTCAAGGCGATCGCAAAAACACCAAACGCGCCCAAACTGGTAAAGGCAAAATCAACTTTGAAGTTGCTAAAGTCAACAGCGAAACTGGCGAAATCGCAGGTATTTTTGAAAGCGAACAGCCTTCTGATACAGATTTAGGTGCTCTAGATCCCAAAGAAGTCAAAATTCGCGGTTTATTCTACGCTCGTCTAGAAGCTAAATCTTAAATTTAGGCTTTAGGGTCAGAGTTAATATTTTGATAGGTGTTGTATCGACTAGATATGACACCTTTTTTACACTTTAGGTGTTAGGTTTTAGGTTTTGCGATCCGAACAAAAAATCTCAGTCCTAAAGCCTAAAGCCTAAAGCCTACCCCCTATAATAAAACTCGTTGTTCAAAAGTGAAACTACTGTTATGAGTCGTGCTAAAAAAGTTGTGCTTGCTTATTCTGGTG
>JANNBD010000230.1:0-2382 GCA_031385105.1 Chamaesiphon sp. OTE_78_metabat_374 | reverse complement strand
CTGCCAATTCTCGCATCGCAATATCTGTAGATAAGAAAAAGCGATCGCGACCAACATAATCTACAAACCCAATTTTAGTTAACTTATCCATCACTGGCTCCTTAACTTCGGCAAAGTAGAATTGAATGTTCAAACTTCTAAGATCGGCAATTAAACTCTCTAAAATTTCCAAAGCACTCGCATCGATTAAATTAATCGCACTGCACACCAGCAGCACACTTTTGATTTCCGATCGATCGGCAATTGTTTGAGTTAAAAAGTTTTCTAAATACTTGGCATTCGCAAAATACAAACTAGCATCCACCCGCACCGCTAAAACTTCTGGGCTGGTTTTAACATTGTGGCGCAACACATTCCGAAAATGTTCGGAATCTCCCAACCGTCCGACGATCGCAATGTGCGGATGACTGGTTCGCCACAGGTGCAATGCTAGCGCAATTACTGCACCCAACATAATCCCCTTCTCTACGCCTAACGATAACACCGCTCCAAAAGTGGTCAACCACGCGATCGCATCGCCCTTGTCATACGCCCACATCCGCCGCAGCGTTGCCACATCAATCAGCGTATAAACCGCCGTAATAATCACCGCCGCTAAACAAGCTTGAGGTAAAAAGTAAAACAGAGGCGTGAGAAACATCACCGTCACCGCCACCAATAGCCCCGTGACGATCGAAGCCAACCCCGTATTCGCTCCAGCCGCCGAATTCACTACCGATCGACTCACGCCACCAGTTACCGGATAGCCCCCAGTCACAGCCGCGCCTAAATTAGCCACCCCCAAGCCTAATAATTCCTGGTTAGCATCGATTTTTTCTCGCCGTTTGCTTGCTAACGCCTGCCCGCCTGCATAGCCTTCCATATAGCCGACTAAACTAATTGCCACCGCCGCTGGGAGTAAGGACTTTAATGTCTGCCAATCTAACAACGGGAGCGTCAAGGACGATAATCCGGCGGGAATATTGCCAACAACTTTGATGTCTGCGACTCGATCTAAATGTAGTCCCCAGACCAATAAAGTGCCGAGAATAACTACTACTAAAGGCGCACTTTTGGAGATGGGCAAGATCTGGCGATCGCTCCAGCCCCACTGTTGTAGTTGTTTTACTAAAGGACGATTGAAGTAAACCAAAATCCCCACACTAGCAATTCCTAAAGCCAAAGTAATCCAATTTATTTGAGCAAGATTGCGAACAGTTAATGTTACTAACTCCCCAAAAGATTCGGTCGCTGAAATCTTTAAACCCAGTAAATGCTTGACCTGACTGAAGCCAATAATTACCGCCGCACCGCTAATAAAGCCCGAAGTAACCGATCGACTCAGAAAGTTGACCAGAAACCCCAATCGCAGGATTCCCATAATAATCTCGATCGCGCCCACCAAAAAAGCCAGCGTGACAGCCAAGGCTAAATATTCGGGAGTACTTTGAGGCGAAAAATTGGCGATCGCCGCAGCTACCATCAATGAATCTACCGCCACTGGGCCGACTGCCAACACCCGACTCGTGCCAATTAAGGGATACAAAATAGCTGGGAGGATGCTGGCATAAAGTCCGACTTGGGGCGGCAAACCTGCCAGCAAAGCATAAGCCATGCTTTGAGGAATCAACAAACTCGTGACAATAATCCCCGCAGTAATATCTCCAACTAAGAATTGCGATCGATAGTTCAACAACCAATCAAAAGCTGGAATATAACGGCTGAATTTAGTCAGTACAGGTTTGTTGACAATAGATTTAGACATGGCAACCCAATCCGGTTCGGTTAAGCGAATATTTGGTCTAGTTTTAGTCCGCGTAGGCGGACTTTGTATCACTAGCGGCGTTTTTATTCGGGGGTTCCCCCCGAATAAAAAAACGACAAGACAGCGGCGGTTTTAACCGCTGTCTAAATTTACACCTTCTGGTTGTAGGGCAATTTTGCCAACAACATCGCCATTGCACAGGTATCAGTAATTCCAGCAAACATCAATCCCGCCCCGACGAATCCACTCAAAATCAGAAATGCCGGAGATACAAACGCACCCAACATCGTCCCTGTAAATACCAAGGAACCCGCCACAATTTGCACCTGTCGCATCAGACTAATCGGGGCATTCTTGTTGACTTTAGTTGGCAAACCTTGCTTTTTCCAGTCACCCATACCACCACTAAGATGGGTTACTTCTAGATGACCTGCATCCAAAAGTTTTTGAGCGGCTTGTTGCGATCGATTGCTCGTGCGGCAATAGAGTACCAACGTTTTGTCAGGATCGATCGGCATTTGCGCTGGGTCAAATTTAGACAAAGGCAGCAAGATCGACCCTGAAATATGTTCACCTGCATGTTCGGCGGGTTCACGGACATCTACTAGCAACACGGTGTCTCGATCGATCCACTCTTG
>JANNBD010000478.1:0-13587 GCA_031385105.1 Chamaesiphon sp. OTE_78_metabat_374 | reverse complement strand
GTGAGAACTTAATTCATCCATCGTTGCCGAAAGGACTACAGATCGAGTGTCCCTTCTGTCGCTCTAATTTCGAGAAAATGAGAAAGGATATGCTCTCTATTTGAAAATCTAAATCCTAAAAGGTGGGTGAAATAATTACTCATTTCACCCACCTTTTAAAAATAGGTGATGCTTCTAACATGAATCGCACAGTGTCAAGTAACCAAGTAAAAAAATATGATTGAGATTGAAGAAAAAAATGCTGCGCCTAGCTCTGATTTGATTGAGGTCGATAAAACGCTTGAGAGCTTGCGTGATTCTGGCTTTGACCTTGCAACTGCGAGTGGTGAAGCAGTAGATAATTCTTACGAAGCAAATGCAACAGTTGTTAGGATTTACACTATTGAAAAAACTGTGCCCATTCAAAGCAAGGGAAAATCTAAAGCCAAGCAATCTAGAACTATTGAATCCATTGTATTCGCGGACAATGGTAATGGTATTGCTTATGAAGTTTTACCCAGTACCCTCAAGTTAGGATTTTCTACTCGGTATAACCAACGAAATGGTTTAGGACGTTTTGGTGTAGGGATGAAACTAGCGGCTATCAGTCAAGCTAGACGTGTAGATATCTATACTAAGCCTCTGGGTAGTAACGGTTACTACCATGCATATCTCGATCTAGATGAAGTTTCCCAAGGTTCACAAACTCTTATTCAATCTGAAATTGTGGATGAATTGTTATCAGAGCACACGGATTTTATGAAATACCCTCAGGGTATTAACCATCCTAAAAAAGGTAAGCCATTCGAGTCAGGGACACTAGTAATTTGGTCTAAGGTAGATCGGCTTACTGATGGGGGTAACTATGGTTCTGCTATTCAGGAACGTCTTCAAGAGCTTACCAAGTTTCTTGCCCGTGCTTATCGTATCTTCATTGATAGTGGTTTATATATTGAATTAAACAACAAGCAAATAACTCTATATGATCCATTATTTTTACTTAATAATCCTAAAGTTTTAGAGAACTTTGGCGAGAACCTTCGCGCAGATATTATCGATGAGGGCGACATCGAAATTGATGGAAACCAAGTACATGTAAAAGTCACACTAGCCCCGAAAGAGTTTCGAGAAGTAAAAGGTCAAGGTGGGAGAGAGAAAAATCCCATAACAAAAGTAGAAGATTTACGGCTGAAAGGGCTATATGTACCAGATAATGAGGGTCGAATAAGTATCGTGAGAAATAATCGCGAAATCTATTATGATATTGTTCCAAAATTATTACCTCGCGGCGTTCAAGAACTAGATCGTTTTATTGGGATTGAGGTCAGTTTTCCAGCAACTTTGGACGAATACTTACAAGTACGTCATGTCAAAAGAGGAGCTGAACCTGTCACTAAACTACGGGAGGAGTTGAAGAAGTTTTTATTACGACCAATAGACACAGCACGTAGAGACATTAGAAAGATTTGGAAGGATACTGAAACAGCCGAACGGAATAAAGCTAGACAACATCAGTTTGCGGAAGAAGCTGTTCAAAGAGCTGAGAGAAATCTTCCTGCTGGCAAAGGTGGTTTGCAACTTGATGCACAGGCACAAGAAAAAATTCTTGAAGATTTAATTTTGGACTTGGGGATAGATCCCACTCAGAATCCAGAGCAAGCTGAGGAGGTAAAACAAAGAGTTCAAGAATTACCTATTACTATTGTGGATGGTGCTTGGCCAGGAAAAGAATTATTTGAGATTACTCACCTTAATGGTAAGGCTACTATTCGTATCAACCATCGCCATCCTTTTATTCAACAAGTTTATGACCCTTTGAAAGACCTAGCAAGTCGTGATTCATCAACTGTTACTGCTGATGAAGCAATTGAAATTGCTAAAAAAGCAGAGATAGGTCTTGATATACTTTTTATGGCTTATGCAAAGGCAGAAAATATGGCTCTAGATCCTGACAATGAGTATGGCGACTTGCGAAGCTATTGGGGACAACATGCTCAAGCCTATACTCGTGAGGCATTGGGTGATAAATAAATTATTTTTACTGTAAACACCAGAGGATATCTATCACAGGAGGGGCAATTCATGAATTGCCTCTCCTTTTTTATTTACTGCTGACTACCATATTCAGGACAGCATTTATGATAGGACCTACGGGTTGTGCCATTTTCGCCTCGATCGATCGCGTAGGTAGAAATTAATACCGATTGCTGGGCGGTACGAAATAGCTCTTGCACCACTACTCTAGTATTGCGTCCACTGGCTCCTAAGATCTCATCACCCGTCCAGACGAGATCGATTGCCGAAGGCAGGTTTTCAACCAACGCGTCGCGTTGGGTCTGTTGGGACTCGCGTTCGGCTAAGATCGATCGCAGTAGATAGACAAGATTAGCGATGTTCATGCCCTGTTCCCAGAGCATATTTAACTCAGTCGCGATTACCTATGGTAGGCTACGCCAACGGCTGAACTTGGGCTGAGGCGATCGCAAGTGCTAGCGCAGTAGGTGAAATAGGGAAGCTAATCCGCCCAGATTCGTTGGTTGAAAACCTGCCTTCGGCAATCGCCTTGAGCAAACTTTCGAGTGATGGACGACTGAGTTGGAGAAATGGGGCATTCATAGAAAGTCGGTGAAGAAGGCTGCACCCTGATTTTTGACAGTCGCGTAGGGTGGGCATCGCCCACCAGCTAGGTTTTAGGAATAATCTATTTTATAAATAATTGCACCTACCTACTTATTTACAAATCAATACTGATATTATGTATGAAGAATATGCACTCATAATAGATGCTTAGGTAATTTACAAGTGAAGGCTAAAAACAACACCCTATGGAACCAGATTATTTATGCTCTTTACTGAAAGAATTAGTGAGCCTCCCATGTGAAACAGAATGGGTCGAATTTAAGTTGAATACTGTTGAGCCAGAAAATATTGGACAGTATCTTTCGGCAATTTCTAATTCTGCGGCATTACAAGAGAAAAAATCTGGTTATATAGTCTGGGGTGTTGAAGATAATACTCACAATATTTTGGGGACTAGCTTCAAACCAAAGCTAGCAAAAGTTAGCTCGCAAGAGCTGGAAAACTGGCTGTCAGTAAATTTAGAGCCACGGATTGATTTCAAGATACATGAATTTCAATATGATGGCAAAAATATTGTATTATTCGAGATTCCTCGTGCGAATTATGTGCCGATTCAGTTCAAGTCTATTAAGTACATAAGAGTTGGAAGTTACAAGAAAAAACTCAATGAGCATCCAGAAAAAGAGCGTGAATTGTGGAAAACATTTTCTAGTTACCCTTTTGAGAAAGGAATTGCACTAGAAAATATTCAAAAGCAAGATGTACCAGACTATTTAGATTATCCAGAGTATTTTAACCTCACAAATTCAAAGCTGCCAACAGACTTGTCGATGATTCTTCAGAAACTAGAGGCAGAAAAACTGATAGCAAAGAAGCCTGGTAATTACTACGATATTACTAATCTTGGTGCTGTTCTTTTTGCCAAGAACTTATCAGACTTTGAAAGCTTATCTCGTAAGGCTGTCAGAGTGATAATGTATGATGGCAAAAATCGGATTAAAACACTGCGAGAAATGCAAGGGCAGCGAGGATATGCTGCTGGATTTAAAGGCTTGATTGGCTACATCAGTAATTTACTTCCTCAAAACGAAGTAATTAATTCAGCTTTACGAACCGAAACTACTATGTATCCTGAAATTGCCATTCGAGAGTTAGTGGCAAATGCGATTATTCACCAAAACTTTGATATTACTGGAACAGGCCCAGTTGTCGAAATATTTTCAGACAGAATTGAAATTACTAATCCAGGAACAGCACTAATTGACCCTATTCGTTTCATAGACCAGCCTCCACGCTCTAGGAACGAGGCTCTAGCATCTTTTATGCGTCGTATCAATATTTGTGAAGAGCGGGGTAGTGGAATTGATAAAGTAATCGATGTCGCTGAATATTTTCAATTACCTGCACCTTCATTTAAAGTGACAGACAATCATACCCAAGCAATTTTATTTGCGTACAAAAAATTAACAAACATGAATAAAGACGACAAGATCAGAGCTTGCTATCAACATGCCTGTCTGAAGCTTGTATCGAATGAGCAAATGACCAATTCCTCATTACGGCAAAGATTCTCAATTTCATCAACTAATGCTTCGATCGCCTCTCGGATTATTTCAGATACTATCGAGGCTGGTTTTATCAAGCCTTACGATCCAAGCAATGATTCTAAAAAACATGCGAAGTATGTCCCCTTCTTTTGGGCTTAATTGAATCAATCGGCTATTTGGTAGTTATTTGATAATAGCAGCTTCGACAGTGCTGTTGTCACCTCAAAGTGTTGATATGAGAGGTTTTCAGTTTTTAGGTCTATTTGATTCTCCCCTTCTGAGCTGAGTTGGGTTAGTCCGTTATTTGATGCTTATTTGATTAAAGTAGCTTCGACAGTGCTGTGTTTGCCTCAAAGTGTTGATATGAGAGGTTTTTAGATTTTAGGTCTATTTGATTCTTCTCTTCTGGGCTGAATTTAATTGGTCGGCTATTTGATGGTTATTTGATGGTTATTTGATTAGAGCAGCTTCAATAGTGCTATTTTGCCTCAAAGTGCTGATATGAAAGGGTTTTAGATTTTAGGTCTATTTGATTCTTCTCTTCTGGGCTGAATTTAATTAGTCGGCTAACAGCCTGAGCCAACTTATCGATCGAGTGTCGATCCAACTGACAGAACGCCGCAGCCCTATCGTTGGCGTTGGCGTAGCCTCTGCCTCCGCAGAAGCCTTCCCTTGGGGAAATCGCCAGTTTAAGCTCAATAACATTTACCAAAAATCTTGGATAAGCTCGGCATTAACATCTTCCTTGGAGGCTTCTCCACTATATTCCTTCGCCAGCTTTCTTAAAATTGTCGCTGTTTTTGGCCATTGATTCCCAATCTGTTTGGCATCCTTTTCATACTTTTCAGCAATGACACGTTCTTGTTCGCCCCCATCAGTTGACGATCGACTAGTAACACCTCGATTATTATAGATTTGAGTACGCCAACTATCCTTAACTGTCGAATTTGCCAATTCAATTAAATCTCGGACAACTCGGTGAGGCCATGCACCATCTGGATCGGTGGGCGAAAAAGATAACCGATACCCAATATAACGATCTGCGATTTTACTTCGATCGCATTCAGCCGCAAGTTCGCGAACCTTGACAACCCAAGATTTCAGAGCCTCTTCGTCAACTGTTCCGTCTTCCAGTAATCCAGGTAGTTGCTTCCATTGTTCGAGTAAATGCCAGACTAACTGCGCTAATGAGCGATTGGGCTGCTCATCAGTCTCATTAACTTCGGTTTGATTTTCTGCACGGGAAATGCATTGAAGGGCTTCTACAAAAAATTCAGGGTTCTTTGATAATCGATCAAAGAGGATACGAGGACGGCGAGAATAGGCATGAATTTGGAGATACGCTAACTCTAAATTAGCAAGCCGATCGCGTGAAAATTCTGTCTTCTCTAAATAGTTCAGCAACTCCGCTGAGTTATATGCGAACTCACTACTGTCAAACCTTTGGCTAGGCGCAGTTTGAACGGATGCTTCAAGAGATTCGGCAATGCGATCGAGCGAAAAGAGTTCAGGATTTTCTTTCAAAACCCAAGCGATTTTTGTAACAGCAAGATGAGGTCTGCCGAATTCCAGAAGTTTTGTGAGTACCCATTCAGTTCGCTCTACTCCCAGAAATTCAACATGCTTTACATTACGCCAGAAGTAGCTTTGAGTTTCTGAGTTAGCAGCATCCAGCCGATCGAGTAAGCATAAGTTAAATGGCAGACAGAGCAATAACTTTCCATACCCTTCTGCGCTCCAGAGTGACAAATTATCCTTTAGACAGTCATCAATCCAAAGTTCACCTCGATCATAAGCATTACAACGTATATAGCTGCTTGCCAACTCATGTAGCCATACATCAGAAGATCCAAGATTCTCACTGAGGAATAGATTTAAGTCGATCGGTAGCAACTGTGTTTGTGCTAAAGCCACGCCTATAAAACTGGGTGCCTGCACCTGTTGTGCTAATTGGATAACTCCATCCCATCCTTGCAAGTTCAGGATTTCCCGCAATGCCTCTAATCTCAAATTCCCAGCAATTTTGTCTCGCTCCTCCCGTGAGACATCATGTTTTCCTGGCAGTTCGATACAATACTTGAAAAGCTCATGATGGCGGTACACCGGATCGTCTGGCTCAAGTTGCATCAAGATTGCGTCGAGTCGCTGAATGTTTTCGATCGACATCGACCAGTGAGAATCAAAAAACTTCCGATAATCAAAAATCTCATGCCGTAGACAATCAGATATACTCACCCGTTCTTCAAAGGAAAATTCATGAGATTGGAGTATTTCTAATGCATCTACGATCGAATCCTTTTGATTAACATTCATGGATCTTGCTTTATCGATGAGGCTACACCACCGAGCGATGTCAACACCTGCATGAGAAATTAATTTCCCCAGGATTGCATCACTTGCATCCATCAAATCTTGGATGATAAATGTCGAACTAGTTTCCGTCACCCAATCGCGCCATCTCGTCTTGCGCTCCATCAAAGACATATGAGGATGAAATAGAAGGTTCATCAATAAATTCCAAGCTATTTCTGGTTCTCGCTGATAAAGTGTGTCTATTACTTGTAGACAATCGGATAAAGAAGCATTAGCATTTGGATGAAAATAAAGCCACCAAAGAAAGATGGTCTTCAAACTACTTCTAGGCCGATTACTTAACTTCCCACCTGGATCTAACCGCCATCATTCTTTCTTCGGGTGGCAACTCAAACGCGGGGTTAAGTTCGCTCAATACCTCAACAGCAACATTCTCAAAACGTTTCAGGTCGTCATCGGTAAGATAACGTGCAATCAGTATCCAAGCATCTTCTTGAGATGCAATCGTCCAAACATCTCCTATTCTGCGAACAGGAGCGTCTGGTTCATTTGCCCAACGGACTAAATGGGTTTGAATATCTGCATAAGTTAATCCTGATAGTCGCTCTAAAGTCTCTCGATCGCCGTCCCAAGAATCGCTCCATGCACTGACAAGTAATGGAGCAAGCAACGCACGAGCCTCGTTCGGCTTTGCCCATGCTGGTTGCTGAATATTTTTGGCGATCGCTAGTTTTCTTCTCAGCGCAGATAGGCTTCGTCGAGCAAGAGTTGCGTAGCTGTGTGATTTATTCCTATTCAATCCCATACCCTGCAAAGCTTTTTCTGCGGCATCATGCACAATGCGAGGCAAAAGATTTTCACGATCGGAACTCAATCGATTTGAGGGTACGAAAACATGATGACCGTTCTGAATTGCTTGTCCAAGACCTTCTGGATCTGCCAATTCAATAATTAAAATTAGCGGATCGGTTGACTCAATCAGGTGCTGCCAAGATGTCTCGCAATTAATCACAACTGCACGACCGAGAACTTTAGTTCGTTCTTCCGGCTCTAATCCTTGCACGACTGCTGCTAAAAAAGCACTAACCTCTTTTTGGGATTCACCTTGCAATGTGAGTACGTTAGGACTTCCCCGCAGCCAGCTAGTCACACGATCTCGATCTTTTTCCCGTCCACCGATTACTAGATCTGAACTGAATGGTGGTTTTGTATCTTGCGACCAGCTTTTCCAGAATCGATCGAGTGTACGGATTTTCTCAGAAGATATATGAAAATGTTGGGTGAGCTGTTCGACTTTGGAGATCGCAATCCCGCCGCATATCGTACCGATGATTTGGTTGTTATCTCCCTGACTGGATTGGGAAATACGATCGAACTCAGTCATAGTTTCTTACTCGTTAATGGTTGAGTTACCAGCTACGTTGTCGAATACCTCTCTATTATATTGTAGTTCTCTTGTCCTATCGATCTTGCCGCGACAAGCAGTATCGAGCGGTCACAGTAATTGAGTTCGATACTACTGTTTGTAAAACATTTGCGGGATAATAATAGACTGAAGTAATTACAATTCTAGAAAAAAGAATTCGATCATGGAAATCGCCACTTTGACCGCTTTTCTCACCCCCTTTCTACCATCTTTGCTAAAACTTGGCGGTAAGGCAGTGGAAAAAGCCACTGAATCAGCATCGGGCAAATTGGGTGAAGCTGCTTTTGCTAAAGCACAGGCAGTATGGGCGAAGTTAAGTCCCAAGGTAGAAGCGAAAGAGGCAGCAAAAGAGGCAGCGATCGATGTTGCCAATAGTCCTGAAGATGAAGATTCGCAGGCTGCTCTGAGAAAGCAGTTGAAGAAGTTGCTAGAGCAGGATGAGGAGTTGATGAAGGCGATCGAGCAAATTCTCAAAGAAGATGCGCCCGATGGTACTTCTGGCATCCAAATCGTGCAAAATGTCACTGGCAATCAGAATCAAGTAATTGGGCAGGTATTGGGTGGTAAGGTGATTGGCAATATCACTGGCGATGTGACGATGTAATTGTAAATGAGTCTTGAGTAAATCAATGGAAGATCCAGCTTCTACTCCGTCTATCAATAATGCAGATTCTAGCCCGCAGAGTCAGCAAGACCTGAAAGGTGATGGCAATCAGGCGATTGTTGAGATGAACGGCGGTACCGCGATCAATAAAATCGACGGTAACGTTATTTATAACTATTACTATTACTATCGAGAAGAGGTTAAGACTGCGATCGATGATGCAGCAAAATCGGCTACCGCAGATCTACTCCCTTGTCCTTATCGCGGTTTGTATCACTTTGGACCAGAGGATGCGGAATATTTCTTTGGGAGGGAAAGCTTTGTTGAAGAATTAGTGAAGGCAACACAAACCAGTAGTTTTATTCCTTTACTGGGTGCATCGGGTAGTGGTAAATCTTCTGTGGTTTTAGCGGGACTAGTGCCTAAATTACAACAGGCTGGTCATTGGCAAATTACCTATTTTCGGCCAAGTGCGGGGGTCGATCATTTAAGTACCAAGGTCGATCCCTTTCACGCTCTGGCTTCGGCCTTAGTTCCCCTATATGCTCCTGAACTTAATAAAACAGAAAGAATACGACAATCGCGCCAGTTGGCTAGTTATTTTCGGACAGGGGAAACTCTTTTAGCTGATGTTTTTTTAACAATCCAGCAGAATTATCCAACCGATCGGGTGTTATTAATTGCCGACCAATTTGAGGAACTTTACACCCTCTGTACTGATGAGGATACCCGCCGAAGTTTTCTCGATCTATTACTAGCTGGTGTTGCTGTGTCTGCCAATCGCACTTCTGCACCAGTACTAGTAGCAACAATGCGGGCAGATTTTTTGGGAAATGCGCTCTCCTATCCTCCCTTTGCAGATGTCTTACAAAATCGATTGAAACTACTGGGACCGATGAATCGAGCGGAACTAACAGAGGCGATCGCTGAACCCGCAAAATTAGCAAGGCATCCTCTAGACTTGAGTACGATCGATCTATTGATTGAGCAAACAGCAGATCGAGAAGGTGCTTTGCCCTTGCTCCAGTTTGCGTTGGAGCGGATTTGGGCAGGAATAATAGAGAAAAAAGAACCCGCAGAAACACTCAGGACGATCGGTGGTGTGGGAGGTGCCCTGGCTGGAGAAGCACAACGGATTTATGCGAGTCTTACTTCCGAAGAACAGGGAATTGCGCGGCGGGTATTTTTAGGATTGGTGCAGTTGGGTGAGGGTGCGAAGGATACTCGCCGTCGCATTGAGCTAGAGCGGCTGGTTTCGCATCGGGACAGTCTTGAGCAGGTGAAAGAAGTAATCGATAAGTTTGCAAACCGTGATACTCGGTTAATTACCTTATCGAAGGAAGGAGGTGCGGAGACTGCCGAAGTAACTCATGAAGCGTTGTTTGACAATTGGCAGCAGTTAAAAGAATGGCTCGATGGAGGTCGTAGCGATCTGCGGTTTCAACGGCGGTTGGATGATGCGGTGGTGATTTGGCAGGAAAATGGACGACCAGAGGGGAGTTTGTGGAGATCGCCAGATCTAGATTTGTTGCGACGTTATCAGGAAAGGGCTGGGGACGATCTCACACCCTTTCAACTGGAGTTTTTTCAGGCTGCGGATCGATCGGAGCGCAAAGCAAAGCATTTCCAGAAATTTGTTAAACGTTTCATTCAAGCCTCTTTAGCATTTACGACCAACACAGTTATATTGATAGCTACTGTTTTTGTGTTGAAGTCACGGCAGGATCGGTCGCAACAACTGGAAATATTAGGAACCAATGCGGCCAACTTACTAGCTTTTAACCAACCTGTAAATAGTACTATTAATGCAATTGCTGCCAAGAACTCAAGTGAGTCAGCTTGGTTAAAGTTCCCCGATCCCGATCGCGCTCAAGCTGCTTTAGTAGATGGAATTTTGTTGGATACTGTTTGGGTTGCCAATCCAGAGCAAAATCAGTTGCCACATGATTCTACTGTTATTTCAGCAGCATACAGTCCAGATGGTCAGCGTATTGTCAGCAGCGGTCATGATAAGGCTGTGCGAATTTGGGATGCCAAGACGGGGAGACCCATCGGGAAGCCTCTACTAGGTCATACAGAGAGTGTTTATTCAGTAGCATTTAGTCCAGATGGACAGCAGATCGCTAGCGGTAGTTCGGATAAGACTGTGAGAATTTGGGATGCAAAAACGGGAAAACCCCTCAGTAAACCTTTGCCTTTGCCAGGAGATCGCAGTTGGATTAATTCAATCGCATATAGTCCAGATGGTCACAGTATTGTCAGTGGCAGCTATGATAAGACGATCTGGATCTGGGATGCTAAGACGGGAAAGCCCATCGGAAAGCCTTTACTAGGTCATACAGAGAGTGTTTATTCAGTAGCATATAGTCCAGACGGTCACAGTATTGTCAGTGGTAGTTATGACAAAACGCTCCGGATCTGGGATGTAAGAACGAGAACACAGATCAGGCAACCGTTGCAAGGTCATAGATCTACGGTTATTTCAGTGGCATATAGCCCTAATGGTCAAAATATTGCGAGTGGGAGTGCTGATCGAACTATCCAAATTTGGGATGCCAAAACAAGATTGCCTGTTGGTGAACCCATCCAAGGTCATGAGCTTGCAGTCAAGTCAGTAGCGTATAGTCCAGATGGTCAAAATATTGTTAGTGGCAGTGACGATCGAACGATCGGAATCTGGGATGCCAAGACAAGATTGCCTATTGGTCAACGTCTCAAAGGTCATGAGGATGTACTCAATTCAGTAGCGGTTAGTTCAGATGGCAAGCACATCATCAGTAGCGGTGACAAGACCGTACGAATCTGGCATGTAAAAGTACTAGAACCCGTCACCCAACATCTCAAAGGTCATAACGAGCTGATTAACTCAGTGGCATTTAGTCCAGACGGTCAACGTATCATCAGTATCAAATCTGATGGAACATTATGGATCTGGGCTGTTCGGACAAGAGTATTAATCGGTCAACCTTTACTTCTACAAGGTAATAAAAGTTATCTAACTTCTGTATCAATTAGCCCAGATGGTCAGCAGATCGTCACTGGTAGTTTTGGCGGCGTAGTGCAAGTCTGGAATGCAAAGACCGGATCACTTATTCGTAACCTTCAGCAAGAGCGTAGAAGTTATTTAACTTCAGTAGTATATAGTCCAGATGGACAACGAATCATTGGTGGTGGTGATGACTTAACAGTAAGAATTTGGGATGCCAAGACAGGTGTGTCGATCGGCCAACCTCTCTTGTTAAAGGGTCATAAGAATTATTTAACTTCAATAGCAGTTAGCCCAGATGGTCAACAGCTCGTCACTGGCAGCAAAGACGGGACAATCGGGATTTGGGATGCTCAGACGGGAGCACCAATCGGCAAACTCTTGCAAGGTCATCATGGTGAGGTTAAAGCAGTAGCATATAGCCCGAATGGACAAAGAATTATTAGTGGTAGTGATGACTCAACAGTAAGAATTTGGGATGCCAAGACAGGTGTGTCGATCGGTCAGCCGCTACAAACCTCTGTAGGTCAGATTGGCTCGATAGCATATAGTCCTGATGGGCGGATCGTTAGTATTAACGCAGACAAAACAGTCCAAAGTTGGGATGTTTCTGGAGCATCTTTGCTAAAAACAGCCTGCGATCGATTGCGCTATCATTCTAGCCTCAACGATCCAAAAACTGACGTTGCCCGCGAAGCCAAGCAAACCTGCGAACAGTACGTGTGGAAAAAATAGCGATAACTTTATGGTTATGTGATCGCTATTCCCGATTTCCGCAATTTATCTTCATTTTGCTAATATTTACCATCCATTTTGCAACAGCGCAGCACCAAAATTAAATGGGGAAAATCAGCAGAAGCAATCGTGCGCGATCCGATCAAAGCTGGATTAATGATGTTGGTTTCTATTCAAACATATCTACAGGCAAACACAGACAGAATTGATATTAACAATCTTCTATTCGGTGTAGATGTATTTCATCTATTCAGGAAAAATCATGAAGCACAAATATTGGGCATTTAGCGTTACTTGACTGACAAAGACACGATCGAGGAATTTGCCAAACTAGAACCGAAAATTTTTAATTCTACCTTTCGGATTCAATACTGGCAAAATTTAATTCACAATCGATCGCGAATTTTTGGCTTCGATAAGCTCATACAGAACTTACCTACTAAAAAAACTATTGACGATCGTTGGTTCCGTCGAGACTTCCGAACTTTATTTCATCCACAATCTAATCCTATGACACCAGAAGAAACTGATATAGACAAAACTGAAGATCTAGAACCTGCCGAATCATCTATACCAAAAGAGATATCTCTAGAAGTTCTGGTCTTACGGCTATTGAAAAATTACACTCGTCATAAGCTCAAGCATCAATTCGGTATTGAGTGGAACAAGGAGTGGGGTAGTCAAAACTCAGCAAGTCGGAACCAAGACCCAGCATATCAAGCATACAAGCAGAGAAAAGAATATGTAGTAAAAGATCTGCATATTGATTTTCGTCGCCATCGCCGTCCTAATGAATTTTTAGCTTTCTTTGCCACCAAATTTACCGAAGTATATCAGTACCTAAGTACCCAGGAATATCTATTACTTGCAGAGCAAATCCAATTACAGCCAGAGCGAATTCAGATTCTGTGCTTGTTAGCATTACCTGCGCTCTAAATTAATCACCTTCTAAATTTTTCAATTATTTTTATGGCAAACCGAACATCAAGATCGACTTCGCAACCATCAGACTTACAAAATGAACCGGAAGTTAGCTTAATTTCTAACGAACCAATGGCCGAAATACTAGATCCCATTTCATCGGAAAAATCCAAAAGATTGCATCTGTTTGGGACAGTTCTGACTTATGCTTCACCTAGTTCAAATCATCGGGGCAAGGGAGATGATACGGAAAGTCCACTTCAGACAATTACTAAACAGGGTAGAGATTTACCCGTCATGAGTGCTTATGCGATTCGTAGTGCTTTAAGACAGATGTTGATAGCGGAAGGAATACTATCTAATCGATCGCGAATTAATGATGGTGGGGCACCAAAAGTTGAGTTTAAAGATTTTCCCGATCCCGATCGATATGCAGATGATTTTCTCTTTGGTTTTTGTGTGACCGATCGAGCCGCCGTTGCCGCTCACCCCGATC
>JANNBD010000475.1:0-3209 GCA_031385105.1 Chamaesiphon sp. OTE_78_metabat_374 | reverse complement strand
TTGACATTCGATCGAGATCGGGTTGAAGATGGGGTCAATGTTGATGCCAGTATTCAAACTAATGATAACCCAAAACTTGCATTATTTAAGAGGCTGCGATCGATGCCGTCAGTCGCTACCTTGCATGAAAGTGTCTATCATCGCTGGCACTTTTGCCGTTGGTATCGTCCAAATAATCTAGTAGAACATCACGAAAAGGTTCTCAATGATTACTCTATCGATCACAGCTTTTAAATTACTTTTTATTATTGAAAGTCCCTAATTATAGCAGCCATCACATTGCTGAGAATACAAACCCGACTTTTTGGAAAAGTCGGGTTTGTGGCTAGCAGTCCATCTAGATTACTTGCAATTAAATTAACCTGCAAATTTTGCAGTAATTCGGCTCATTGCTTCTTCTACATTTGCGCGATTATTGAATGCGGAAATGCGGAAATAACCTTCACCCGCAGCCCCAAAACCAGATCCAGGCGTACCGACAACATTGCAATTTGTTAGCAATTTATCAAAGAAATCCCAACTGGTTAAACCAGCCGGAGTTTTGACCCAAACATAGGGTGCATTGATGCCGCCATGTACTTCCAAACCTGCGGCGGTAAGTTCTTTACGAATGATTTTGGCATTCTCCATATAGAAAGCAATTAGTTCTTTGACTTGTGCTTTTCCTTCAGGTGAATAAACCGCTTCAGCACCCCGTTGAACGATGTAGGAAACACCATTGAACTTAGTTGATTGACGACGATTCCAGAGTTTCCATAGCTCTACATCGCTACCGTCGGCAGCTTTGGCGGTGAGATTTTTTGGCACTACCGTCAGGGCGCAACGGGTACCTGTGAAGCCCGCATTTTTGGAGAAAGAGCGGAACTCGATCGCACAGTCCTTAGCACCTTCGATTTCGTAGATCGATCGCGGTAAACTCGGATCGGTGATAAACGCTTCGTATGCAGCATCAAAGAAGATGATCGAGCCATGCGCCTTGGCATAAGCTACCCACGCTGTCAGGTGGGCTTTGGTGGCGACTGCGCCTGTGGGATTATTAGGGAAGCAAAGATAAATTAGATCGACTTTCTCGGTGGGAATCTGGGCGGTGAAATCATTTGCCGCCGTAATTGGTAGATAAACTAGTCCCCCATACTCGCCCTTGTCATTGGCATCACCAGTATTCCCCGCCATCACATTGGTATCGACGTAAACAGGGTATACGGGGTCTGTTACCGCGATCGTGTTGTCATGTCCAAAAATGTCGAGAATGTTGCCACAGTCGCATTTTGAGCCGTCTGAGATGAAGATTTCCGAGGCATCGATATCGCAGCCCCGCGCTTGAAAATCATTGGTGGCGATCGCTTCTCTGAGCCAAGCATAACCCTGTTCGGGGCCATAACCTTTAAATTTATCTCGATCGCCCATATCTTCCACTGCTTGAGTCATCGCCGCTCGACAGGCTACCGGTAACGGCTCGGTGACATCCCCAATCCCCAGCCGAATGATCGGCGCGTCAGGATTAGCTTGAGCAAAAGCATTGACGCGCCGCGCGATTTCTGGAAACAGGTAGCCAGCTTTGAGTTTTAGGTAGTTATTATTAATAGTTGCCATAATTTCTAATCGCGAATCGTCATTGAATAGCTTACCAAATTAGTGGATGGTGAATAGTGAATAGTGGATAGTGAATGGGCCAAGAGGGGATCGAAGCTACAAGAATTGCTAAAATGGGGTCAGTTTAATTAACTTTCCTGAATTCAAATGTATTTTACCGATCGCTGGTATTAGCGGAACGCACCATCAAACTAAAGCTATCCACTATCCACTATTCACTATTCACTAATTTGGATATTTATCAACTGGCAGTTCGTCCACTCCTCTTCTCTGCGCTCAAAGCCGATCCTGAAGCGGTTCACAAGCAGTCTTTAGCCTTGCTACACTCGATCGATTCCACCCCTCGATCTTCCCTGACTAAACTAGCAAAAGCTAGCTTCCAGCAGTATTTTTGTCGATCGGATCGCAAGTTAGAGCAATCTGTATTTGGACTGAGTTTCCCCAATCCGGTGGGATTAGCAGCGGGTTTTGATAAAGATGGAATTGCAGCGGGGATGTGGCAATATCTGGGGTTTGGGTTTGCAGAATTGGGGACGGTTACTTATCATCCACAGCCAGGAAATCCTCAACCGAGGTTATTTCGACTACCTCAAGATCGCGCAGCGTTAAATCGAATGGGATTTAATAATCTCGGTAGTGAGGCGATGGCAGCGGCATTAGCACAACGTCAGCAAGGTGATTTTACTGTACCGATTGGGATTAACTTAGGTAAGTCAAAAATCACCGAACTTGATGATGCTGCGGGTGATTATTTAGGTAGCTTTAAACGATTAAAAGATTTTGGTGATTACTTCGTGATTAACGTTAGTTCGCCCAACACACCTGGATTAAGAGACTTGCAAGCGATCGAGCCGTTACGAGTTATTTTCGATACATTGCAGCAAGAAAATCAAGGTGCAAAACCAATTCTAGTTAAGATTGCCCCTGATTTAGCCTGGGAAGATATTTCAGCGGTAGTTGAACTATCTCAAGCATCTAAACTAGCAGGAATTATTGCCACCAATACGACGATCGATCGATCGAAATTAACCACCAAAGTAGTTGCCGCCACAGGTAAAAGTGTCACCGACGAAGCAGGCGGAATCAGCGGCGCACCCGTCCGCCAAAAGTCTACCGAAGTAATTCGGTTTATCCATCAACAAACAGGTGGCAGCCTGCCAATTATCGGCGTAGGTGGTATCTTTACCGCTGATGATGCTTGGGAGAAAATCACTGCTGGTGCCAGTTTGATTCAGGTTTATACAGGCTGGACTTATAATGGTCCCTGGATGATCGATCGAATTTTGACTGGGTTATTGGCCAAACTAGAAGCGCGAGGATTAGCTTCGATCGCTGATGCAGTCGGGATTGGGGATGATTAATTTGAGATGACTGGATTTGATTCCAGAAACCCGACTTTTTCAAAAAGTCGGGTTTCTTTTGCTGCTAGCCCAGTTTTGATCGATAGTCCTCATACGAGAACTCGCGCCAGAGTTTAAAGTTACCTTCCTTATCAATTCGACCGATCGAAGGATGAACTACGCCATTAAACATCGAAGTTTTAACCATCGTATAGTGCATCATATCTTCAAAGATCAGTCGATCGCCGATCGCCAATTTTTTATCAAAAGCATAGT
>JANNBD010000409.1:0-13880 GCA_031385105.1 Chamaesiphon sp. OTE_78_metabat_374 | reverse complement strand
ATCAAAGTAGATTTCTATCGTCAAAGTGCCGAAGCCGTCAAAAATTGGTTCGCGGATATCTTAGCTGCGATCGCGTTTGGCTGGCTGAAATTATCTGTAGTCGGCTCAAACAATTAGATTTGGCTTATCCCAAAATTAGTCAAGAACAACAAGATCAATTGTTAGCTGCCAAGCAAATGCTAGAAGTTGAAGATTGAAACTACCTACTCATTCATCGATTTGTAAGTAGCGACGGCGGATGGTGACTGTCCGGTAAGGTAGCGGAAGATCCAGTATTTGAAGATGGTGTCGATCAGGACGGGAAAGGTAGCGATGAAAAGGGCGTTGAATTCGCGATTTTCGGGGATGCCGAGGTGACTGGCTGTGCCTGCGAGGATGATTTCCCAGCCGTGGGGAGAGTGAAAGCCGACGAAGGTATCGGTAAGCAGGATGATGATAAAGGCTTTGGCTGAGTCGCTGAGTCCAGCGATTAGCTCATCGATGAAGCCTTTGAGGATGTTGATTTGTTGCTTGCTATGGGTAATCAGCCAGCCAAACGCGATCGCAGCTAAGATATCCGCGAACCAATTTTTGACGGCTTCGGCACTTTGACGATAGAAATCTACTTTGATTGCTTGAGCTTTTTTAATAATTTTCGCTTCGATCTGCTCGTCAGTGAGTCTGGGAGTTAGAACTAGCTGTTGGAATTTGAGTTTCCGTTCAAATAGCTCCAGTTTCTCGAATGCTTCTCGTTCGAGGTTGACGTTGAGGAAGATATCTGATTGGTGGGAACTACGATAGAGATTGACTGCTGGCCCAATGATGACGATTTTGGAGACATAGTGGACGATGAGCGGTACCAGGATCAGCATTAGGATAAATCTCAGCGCAGATCGAGTTTTGCCTTGACTAAAGCGATAGTTTTCGAGGACTTGGGTTTCAGCTTTGGGGTTGAGATCTTGCTGAATCCGCCGGAAAGTGGAGATCAGAGAGGGATCGACGAAGGGTCTTTTGTTGATATTTTCACGTTTTGGAGTTGGCATTTCGGTGGACTGGCGACGATCTGTCGATCGATTTTCACTCCGCACAATCTCAGCGGCTGTATCAATAAATCGATCGGATCGATTAGCATCTGGTAGTGGCGGGGCAATTAGATCGATCGCGCGTTCACCCAGGCTTGATCTCTGAGGATTAAAATCTTCTAGCTGTTGGTTACTGTTGGCATAGCGGGTCAGGATCTCATCAACGAAGCTGAGTTTCTCTAATATGCGCGCTTCATACTCAATATCTTGAGTGTAGGAGTTAATATCATTGAATCCTCGACCCTCAAATTGTTGCGTGTCAAGCGGTTGAGGATAGTTATTCCCCGTGACGGTGCGACTGGTTTGAAATTCTGCGAGTCGAATTCGGGCAATATTCAGATATTTATTCAGATCGTTCTGAAAATAAGCGGCAACTTGATTGTTAGAATATTCTGAAGAGATGACGATCTGTTCGCCGCCAAAATGTTCGTCTTCGATCGCTTTGATCTTCAACGCTGCTTTGTAAGCTTCATCCAATGCTCGATCGGCTGTACGATAAAACCACTGAGTTGCTTTGCGCCAGTATTGACCGAGTTTACTTTCCATAGTGGATGGTGGATGGTGGATGGTGAATGGTGGTTAGATCAATACAGGGAGAGCTAAAAGGGTGTTCGGCAAAGCAATTTGGATTGAGGGGGGGACGCGCAGCGGCAAGACGGATGCGTTGGTTGGTCAATTTTGGCAGTGGTTGGACGAGCGGGCTGTGCAGGGCGAACATTCGCGCCAAAATGCCAAGATTTTAGTATTGGCAGGTAACGATGATAGCAAGCGAGACTTGGCAGATCGGTTGAGTGCCAAGACTCATGGTAAGTATCCAATTTTGGCGAAGACGACGATCGGCTTTATTCAAGAAGAGGTGTTGTTATTTTATCCTCTTCTGATTCAGAAATTAAACCTTCCCGCTCATTTTCCCCTCAGGTTGCGTCCTGAAACAGAGCAGGAACTGGCGACGAAATTGTGGAAATCGGCTCTAGCGCGGGTGAACTGGCGGGAAATCGCCCCGTCTGAGTATCGATTTGTGCGACGGATCTTGGATTTACTCCAGTTGGCGGCTTATGGCTGCACACCGTTGGCAGCTCTACCAGAGATTCTGCACCAAGGGTTTGGATCTGGGGAGGGGAGTGAGATTTATAGTTGTGTCGAGTCACTGGCGGCTGAGTGGCGAGATTGGTGTCTCGATCGCGGGCTGCTGACTTATGGGATTATGACGGAGTTATATTGGCAGCATTTATTACCCCACCCTGAATATCGAAAGCGTTTGGGAAATCGATATTGGACGCTACTTGCTGACGATCTAGATGATTATCCAGCAATCGGGCGACAAATTTGTGATGTGCTACTGGATGCGGATGTCTGGTGCGCCTTTAGTTACAATCATGATGGGATGGTGCGGCTGGGTTTGAGTGCCGATCCTGAATATTTATTAGGAGTCAAAGCTAGGTGTATTGAGGTGAATACCGATCCGCGTGCGTTGCTTTATCTTGATTCCCTGGCAACGCCATTGTTTGCCACTAAATCTAGTGCTACCAGCGTCGATGAAATTGTTCGTGCGGTTCTAAATCCAGGGATGCCGCCGATTTTACCAGACGGGGTGAGATCGATCGAAACTCGCACCCGTGGCGAAATGCTCAAAGAAACAGCCCTAAAAGCGATCGAATTAATCACTACAGGCAAAGTTGCACCAGCAGATATTGCGATTATCGCGCCTGGATTGGATGCTATTTCTCGATCGACTATTACCAATATTTTCGCACAACACCACATTCCGATCGCCCAGCTCAATGCTCAGTTACCGCTAAATAGCGATCCAGGTGTGCGCGCCCTCCTCAGCCTGATGGCACTTACCTATCCCAATCTAGGGCAGCTCACCAGCCGCGATGAAATTGCGGACTTGCTCGTCACCCTCAGCCCGATTTATCCATCCCCAAACCCGATGCTAACCCTCATCGATCCAGTCCGAGCGGGCTTACTCGCCGACTACTGTTATGCACCCTCACTGTCCCAGCCGCGCCTGCTACCCTATACAAACTTTCCCCGTTGGGATCGCCTCGGTGCCAGCGTTACTCAGGCTTACGATCGGATCCTCGTTTGGCTAGAGCGAATTAGAGAGCAGCAACCAGCACCACTAGACTTGCTCACCGATGCAATTAGCTATTTTTTCCAGCAGGGTAGCTATCTAGCATTTGACAGGCTCTCTGCCCTGCGCGAACTAATGGAAACAGCCCAACACTACTGGCTCGTCGCCGAACGCACCCACAGCCCCGCCGAGTATCTAGAATCAGCCCATCAAATCACCGCTCAATTTATCCTTCTGCTCCGCCAAGGGACAATTAGTGCCAATCCCTACCCCATCAGCCAACTCCAGCCCCAGCAGCAAGCTGTCACCCTCTCCAATATCTTCCAATACCGCGCTAGCAAACGATCGCACGCCTACCATTTTTGGCTAGACGTTGGCTCTCCCCTCTGGGCGGAAGGTGGAGCAGCGACGTTATATGGTGCTAATCTATTACTTCAAGCGCGGATATCGTCCGATCGAACGATGATTAAACCCTGGACTGAGGCTGATACCCAGGCTAATGACGAACAGCGGCTCACCCGAATTTTGCGCGATTTACTTCATCGAGTATCCGATCGATTGTACCTGTGTAATAGCGATCTAGCGATCGACGGACAAGAGCAAATAGGTACGCTATTAATGCTTGTACATGGTGCGAATTTATCAGATTCGATCGAGAATTAATTCATTACTACTGATCAAATTACTAATCATCAATAGATCCAAATGGCTCTCAAATTAATTCTCACAAAAGGCTTGCCAGCTAGTGGTAAAACTACTTGGGCAAAAGAATATATCCAAAAATATCCCGAAACTGCCAACCTTTGTAAAGACGATCTCCGCCTCCAACTTGGGAGTACTAACAAACGTGAAAAACGAGTGATTAAAGTTAGAGATTTACTGACAGAACACTATTTTGAACTAGGCTATTCGGTGATTTGGTCAGACACCAATCTCAACCCAGTTCATATCAAACGCGCCACCGAACTTGCCCAGCAACACCAAGCCAAATTAGTGATTCAAGATTTTACTGATGTCTCATTAGCTGAATGTATTAAGCGCGATTTAGTCAGACCTAATTCGGTTGGACAACAGGCGATCGAGCAGATGTATTATGACTACCTAAATACGCCCGATCCAGCCCCAGAAATCAATCCACAATTACCCAATTGCTATATTGTTGATATCGATGGCACCCTCGCAATCAATAATACCCGCCCGCCCTTCGCCTGGAATCGCGTCAATGAAGATGCGCTCAATCCCGCCGTTGCTACATTAGTCGAGAAATTGGGACAAGATACAAAGGTGATCGTCTTTTCTGGTCGATCGAGTGTCTGTCGGGAATTGACGATCGCGTGGCTCAAGCTGCACAATATTAATTATCAGGATTTATTCATGCGTCCGGCTGATGACCAACGCCCTGATGATATCCTCAAGTCAGAATTGTACTATGCTCACATTCACGGCAAATATAACGCGATCGGTGTAATTGACGATCGACCAAAAGTCTGTAGAATGTGGCGCAATCTTGGTTTAACTGTATTCCAAGTTGGCAATCCTGACTATGAATTTTAGTTGAGGATAATTTAATACTCTTCACCTCCCTTTTCAAACATCATCTAAGTGAGCATAACGATTGAACAGAAAATCGAGGGCATAGTTGCGGAGTTCCATATAGTCATTACTGGCCATGATTTTCTCACGATCGCGTGGTCGATCAAATGGCATTTCTAGTACTTCACCAATTTTAGCAGCAGGACCGTTGGTCATCAGTACCAGTCGATCGGCTAAATACAGTGCTTCGTCAATATCGTGGGTGATCATTAGGACTGTGAGTCTATGTTCAGTCCAGATCGTTAGCAGTTCGTCTTGGAGTTCTTCTTTGGTGATCGCATCAAGGGCACCAAATGGTTCATCGAGGATTAATACTTGGGGCTTGATTGCTAGGGCACGGGCAATGGCAACTCGTTGTTTCATGCCGCCAGAGAGTTGTCCAGGCTTTTTGGTGGCGGATTCGGTGAGTCCGACCATTTCGAGATGTTCGCGGACGATCGCTTTTTTCTGAGCTTCGGTGTGGGTGGGATAGACTGACTCGACGGCGAGATAAACGTTGTCGTAGGCGGTGAGCCAAGGCAGCAGGCAGTAGTTCTGGAACACCATCATTCGATCAGGGCCAGGTTCGGTGATGGGGTTGCCTTGGAGGGTAACGGTGCCGCTGGTGGGGGTGTTGAAGCCGGACACCATGTTGAGCAGGGTGGATTTGCCGCAGCCGGAGTGTCCTATTAGGCAGATAAATTCGCCTTCGTTGACGGTGAGGTCGATGCCGTCGAGGATGGTGGTGGGACCGTTGGCGGTGGGGTAAACTTTGGTGACTCGATCGATGGTGAGGAATGACATATTAGTGTTTGGCTGGGATGGTTTGCTGGACTAGTGCTTTGGGTTTAGTTGCTGGTGGGGTAGAACCCGGATTTGGGGGGTCTGTCTTGTCTCGCTAAACCGTCGGGGAACCCGACGAGCGCGAGTCGCTGCCCCCCAACCCCCCCATTGAGGGGCAGGATGCGAAGCGTCCGGGTGCCGCCCCTCAAACTCCCCTGCACAAGGTCGTATCTGTAGGCTAGCTTGGAGCGGCATTCGCTCCCCCCTAGTTTTTAGTTGAAAATTACTAGACTCTAAATCTCTCCCCTCTCTGGAAAATCCCCTCCTCTGCAAGGCAGACGCTACGCGAACGGAGGGGTGCCCGCTAGGGCGGGGTGGGTGGATCTACGCAGCTAATCCAACTCAACCTCTCTCACCACTAACTCGCGATGAATCGGCTGATTCTGGAGATATTTCAACGGCTCGTCGGGATTAAATACCTGTCCATCGAAGAGTTGGAACGGATCTCTGTCGGGTTCAATACCCACATACCCCAATTGCTGACAAGCGGTGAGAAAGTGATCGACGTGGCGGACTCTGGAGAGGATTTCGATGTGGTTTTTGGGGAAGGGGGTGATGCCCCAGCGGGCTAGCTGGGTGAGAATCCAGAGTCCTTCGATACTGCGGGGACAGTTGGCGTTTTCGACGTGGAATTGGTGGTAGCGGGGGAGCTGTTCGGGCAGGGTATTACCGCCTCTGTCAAATGGCCCGATTAAGCCAGGGTGGATTAGTTGGGATGAGACGTTTAGATATTGGGTGAGCAGGGTGAGGATTTCTGGGCGATGGCGGGGTTCGTCGCAGTATTCACAGGCTTCGAGAATGGCTTGAACGATCGCGGCGTGGGTATTGGGGTGTTGTTGCACCCAGCTTTCTTTGAAGCCAAGGACTTTTTCGGGATTACCTGCCCAGATGTCTAAGTCGGTGGCGATGACGAAGCCGATTTTTTCTTGGACGGCTTGGGTATTCCAGGGTTCACCGACGCAAAAGCCGTCAATCTCATGGGATCTCAATCGATCAACCATTTCCTGCGGTGGAATTACGATTAGGTCTAGATCGGTGTCAGGATCGATGCCAGCGGATGCCAGCCAGTAACGCAGCATCAGGTTGTGCATGGAGCATTCATGGACGATGCCGAGGGTAAGTTTGCGATCGGTAGTTCCGTTGCTGATTAGTGTTTTGAGGTTTTGGAGCGTGTGAACGCCCTGGTTATAGAGGTTGGTGCTCAGGGTGATCGCGTTGCCGTTGCGGGAGAGGACGAGGGGCACTGAAATAGGGATAGAAGGTCTACCATTCATGCCCAGAGTGAGGGCTAGGGGCAGCCCTGCGACCATTTGCGCCGCGTGAATATCCCCTGATATCAAATTGTCAGCGATCGCATCCCAGCCCCCTGCCTGCACCAGATTTACCTGTTCGATTCCATATTTAGCAAACAAGCCTTTCTCTTTAGCAATAATCAGCGGTGCAGCGTCGGTGAGGGGGATATAGCCAATACTGATGGTGGTTTGTTCGAGTTTTTTGGTTTGGGGGGCAAGGGGTGTTTGAGTTAATTTAGCTGCTTGACGTTGTTTGACTCGTTTTTGCTGATTGAGAAAGCTGATGATTTCACTCCGCATCGGGTAGTAATCAGGGTGTTTGACTACTTCCATCCGCTGGCGGGGACGGGGTAAATCAACGGTGAGAATTTGGCCGATTCGCGATTCGGGGCCATTTGTGAGCATGACCACTCGATCGGATAGTAGTAGTGCTTCATCAACATCATGCGTCACCATTACGGCAGTAACGCGGCTCTCTTCGCAGATGTGCATCAATTGTTCCTGCAATCCGCCCCGTGTCAGGGCATCAAGGGCACCAAAGGGTTCATCTAATAACAGTAGTTTCGGACGAATTGCTAGAGCGCGGGCGATCGCGACGCGCTGTTTCATCCCTCCAGACAGTTGATTAGGACGTTTATTGGCCGAGTTTTGTAAGCCAACTAATTCGATATGGTGTTCGATAATACTTTTACGTTCACCCTTGGGTTGTCTGCTGTAAACTTCATCAACAGCCAGGGCAATATTTTCCCGCACCGACAACCAAGGTAGCAACGAATAATTCTGAAATACGACCATTCGATCGGGGCCAGGTTCCGTAATTTCTCTGCCTTCTAAAATTACCCCCCCGATGGTCGCTCGATCGAGTCCGGCAATCATATTTAGTAACGTCGATTTACCGCAGCCAGAGTGACCAATCAGCGATATAAATTCACCTTCTTTAATTTCTAACTCAATATTTTTAAGTGCAACATATTTGCCCCCATTTGCCAGGGGAAATACTTTGTCTACGTGGTCGATTTGAACAAACATAGTTTGGTGGATGGTGGATGGTGGATGGTGGATGGTGAATGGTGAGGATTGCTGAATTTTTCTAACAATCTGTAGGGGCGGGTTTATGCTGCAAATTTCGTTTACACCAAAAATCTCATTCAAACTCGCCCAACCTCACCAGCAAATCAAACGTGCAACTATTTCTGATCCTCAGCCACAATCTTAGTTGCAGCAAATGAGATCGATCGATCCAGTAAAAAGCCCACCACACCCACATAAATCAGCGCGAGAATGATGCGATCGAGATAGGCGTTGTTGTAAGATTCCCAGATAAAGAACCCAATACCTACATCACTTCTGAGCATTTCTGCTGCAACGATCGCCAACCAAGATAAACCGATCCCAATTCGCAAGCCCGTGAAGATATAAGGCAGTGATGCTGGTAGTAAAATCTTGAAAAAGTAAGCCTTGTTTGACAATTTCAGTACTCGTTTAACATTGATATAATCCTGTGGAATCTGCTGCACTCCAACCGTTGTATTAATTAAAATTGGCCAGACAGCCGTAATGAAAATCACAAAGATTGCCGCTAGTCCATTATCTTTGAGAGCGGCTAATGCGATCGGCAACCAAGCCAATGGCGGAATCGTTCGTAAGATTTGAAAGATCGGATCTAGCGATCGATAAACCAACTTATTAGACCCAATTAAGATCCCAAATCCGACCCCGACAATTGCCGATAAACTAAAGCCAATAAATACCCGCTGTAGACTCGCCCATACCTGTAAAGCCAACCCCTTCGAGTTACCACCATTATCAAAAAATGGATTGATAATAAATGGATCCCAAGCACCTTGAACTACCTGAATTGGCCCAGGTAAGCCCTGTGAACCTGGCATACACAGCAGTTGCCAAATCACCAAAAAGATCAACAAAGCAACCACTGGCGGCAAAATCCCCCGCGCCTGCTTCACAATCCAAGAGTTGCTACTGCCACCGACACCTCGGCGATTTTTGGTGACTTGCCGACTACTACTTACTGCCATAATGCTCCTAGTTATTTAATAATTTGTGGGGTGGGTAAATCCTCTCCCAGGAGGGGTGCCCGTAGGGCAGGGTGGGTTATATCTACGCAACCTCACTCGAACGAATGCTAAAATCGGACTAGTATTTTTATGTTCAAAGCCTTTATTCGTCAAGGCAGAGATACTGATATATCCCTGCTTTTGCTAATTTAGGCTTTCTTAATTTTCAAAGCTTTGAGATATTCTTCTGGCTTGGTAGGATCAAATTTCACCCCATCAAAGAAAGTTTCTACCCCACGCGAAGTACTAGTTGGAATCTGAGCCGCATCAACCTTTAATGCTGTCGCTGCTGCTTTCCATAAGTCTTCCCTATTCACCTTCTTAACCAACTCTTTCGCCTTGACGAAATCAGTTGGAATATTTCCCCAACGCATATTTTCAGTTAAGAACCACAGATCGTGACTTTGATAGGGGTAAGAAGTGTTATCTGCCCAGAATTTCATTGAGTTGGGATAAGCAGTTTCAGTTCTACCGTCACCATAATCAATCTTGCCCTCAATCCTGCCGAGAATATCCGTAACAGGCACATCAAACCATTTAGGCATAGAAATAATTTTACACATTTCTGCCTGATTTTCCGGCTTGTCACACCACTGTTGAGCTTCGATTACTGCCATTAAAATTGCCTTAGCTGCTTTCGGATTTTTATCAACCCAATCAGCTCGCATCGATAGAGCTTTTTCGGGATGATCTTTCCATAGTTCGCCAGTTACTAATGCGGTGTAGCCTAGCTTTTGATTGACTAACCTAGCATTCCAAGGTTCGCCCACACAAAATGCTTCCATGCTAGCCGTTTTCATGTTCGATACCATCTGTGGCGGTGGCACTGGAACGACAGACACATCTTTAGCCGGATCGACACCATTAGCTGCTAGCCAGTAACGCATCCATAAATCGTGAGTACCGCCAGGGAAGGTAACGGCTACTTTTAAGTCTGTCTTACCATCAGTCTTAGCCTTAGCTAAAATTTCTTTAAATCTGGCTCCTTTGAGTTGAATTTTGGCATCTTTATAGGTATTTGCAACTGAGATAGCCTGCCCATTTGTATTTAATCTTGCCAATATATACATTGGCACAGGTTGCTTCGTCTTGGTCATACCCATTGTCATGAAATAGGGCATTGGTGATAGAATATGTGCCCCGTCAATGCCCCCACCAGCCGATCCAGTTTCTAAATTATCACGAGTTACTGGCCAAGAAGTTTGCTTGAGTACCTCAACATCTTTCATCCCATATTTAGCAAATAGCCCCTTCTCTTTGGCGATGATCAGTGGTGCCGAATCAGTCAGCGGAATAAACCCTAATTTAGCTATTGTGACTTCAGGCATATCGCCAGCAGCAACAGCAGTGGCTGGGGTTGATGCTGATGTTGAAGCATTGACTTCGCCTTCAACTTTTTTGCTGCAAGCATTCGTTAATACGCTAGCTGCTGCGGTGATTCCAGATGCAAATATAAACTTCCTGCGTGAAAATTGACTCATATGCCTAACTAATTCTCCTCGGATGACGATCGATAAAGTTGATTACTTTGATTTCGTTCACCCTATTGTCGTTTCTGGATTCTAGAAAAACTGTGATTTTTGTTACTAATTTAGGATAAACACTTGACAAATACTAAAATTTGGCGTTATGGAATACGGAAATTAAAAACAGTATCAACAGTTACGATTAGCCGCAAATATTGGTTAGCAAAAAATTATCATAATGATAATTAAATCAAATACGATCGCTATGCCGTGGCGATCTGCACCTAAAACTAGAGAAGATTCACTCCGTCAAACAGGCTGGTCGTCAAGATGGAAAACAGGCTTTAATTCTTCGACGGGTAGCGACCCCGATGTGAGCATACTTGTTGGCGGTAGTGGGGCGTTTGCTTTGCCTCCGGCAGGCTAACGCCAAGCGCAATAGCCTACAGTAGGTAATCGAGTTAGTGCCCTACTTTGAAGAAATTGACATCGGTTTCACTTGGTAAACCGATGTCAATTTCTTTACTTGTGTTGTGTAGACACTGAGCCTATACTGCATTTCAGGTGACTCACTAAAACTATTACTATTAATGACTCGATTCCCACACGACCAATTTGCGAAAGATTTTCTGGAATCTTTATTATCACCTTTGGGCGAGGTTCAGACTTCCCTAAAAGTTAGTGGAGAAGTTCGGGAAATGGATGTTTACTTCACCCCAAATCCGAATGAGAAAATAACTTCAGATTTGGGACTATTAGCCCAATGTGCTGAAACTGCTACTGTATTTGAGCCTTTTCGGAGTTCTGTGAAACTTCCTCAGATTCGTGGCTGCATGTCCAAGTTATTCGATCTGCACAACTATCTGATTCGGGAAACCAAAAAACATAAGGAACCGGAGCCAAAAGAGAAAAAGTTACCCAAGTTATGGATTTTGACTCCGACGCTATCGGTAGATCTGTTGGAAAGTCTCGGAGCCAAGTCACAGATCGAATCTTGGGGTGAGGGTGTGTATCTGCTGAGTCCTGCGTTGAAGACTGGCATTATCGTTATCCATCAACTACCACAGACACCAGCTAGCTTATGGTTTAGACTATTAGGTAAGGGGAAAGTGCAGTCACAGGCGATCAATGAAGTAGCGGCTTTACCACCAGATAATCCTTACCGCCAAAATGCCCTAGATTTGCTGGGTAATTTAAAGGTAATTTTAGAAGCCAGAGCAATTATTGAACCAGAGGAGCAGAATTTGATTATGCAATTATCACCATTGTATCTAGAGAAGATTCACGCAGCCGAACAGGTTGGTCGTCAAGATGGAAAACAGGCTTTAATTCTTCGACTGTTAACTAAACGGGTGGGGACTGTATCCTCGGAGGTGGAAGCACGAGTGAAAGCTTTGTCTCTGGAGATGTTGGAGGAGTTGTTTGATGCGGCTTTAGATTTTACACAGATGAGTGATTTGATGATGTGGTTGGATGGACATCAGTAATCGAGGGAGTTTTTTCATTCGTAAAGTTTACTGGGATCGGTTATTACAGCAAAGATTACAGCACTTCTGGCTGTCATGAGGTACCTGGAATTATCGTTGCGGTTAAGAAGCTGATCGGTTAGGAGATCTAGGCTTGGAGACGCACAAGTTGGAAGTTGATTCCGACTCGTGCATTTTTGTGTAAATGAAGCTAGCTATTGTTTCCTATTAGAATTTTCTCTTGATTGTAAAATAGTAATAACTTTAGTTTAGTTTCCGACAATTAGATTTTCCATTTCCTGCCTTAGGATTCTCCATAAAACATATTATATGATTAGTCCCTTTGGTCAATAGAAATGTGTATTCTAGAATATCATTACGGAATCCACCCGCAGTCAACGAGTAGTCAGAGAATGCTCTATTAGAACCTTGGCTAATTAATTGCCAACCGTTATTGAGTAATTCAGTCATACCCATTTTTGCATCTTCCCATTGTGTAGTTTCATCTCTGGAATATACTGGTTTCTGAAAGATTAATGAGGATGTTAGTGAAAGACAAATAAGTGAAATAATTTTTATTTTCATGTTTCTTGATGTTTATGATATGAGATTCTATTTTAGTTGACAGGTTAGATTAAAATCTTATTTTTCTAAAGTCCATTCTTGAGATTCATATATTCCTCCATTTCAGATTTTAGAAGTTGATACCGATCGGAAACCATTTTACATCTGTCGTCTAATCTCAGTCGAATTTCTAAAACATCTGGCAGCTCATCAACATTGTATCTTACCAACTCTTGACCAATTAGAATATCAAGTATAAAAGTATGACATTCCCGACTTAGGTTTTCACCGATATCTAACAATTCTTGAATCTGACTGCTAGCCCTAGAATATAAATCAGCTTGTTGCTTATATAGTTCAGAAAATCTTGCTAACTTTTCTAGCCTCTTTAGCTCTGTTAATTTAGATTTTAAATCTTTGTTTTGCGGATCGATATTCAAATATAAGTCTTTTGCCACTGAGGATATTTCTGCGATCACATGAAATTCTGAATCTTTCGGAATGCCACTAATCAAGTCTATCTCACCTATGGAAGATTTTATTTCTAAAAATTTTATGCTAGGTTGATAAGAAGAGTTAATAATAGTAGGCTGTAAAAGAATCACATCTGTGCGTGAAACAAAAATTGGGATGGCATATGTGTTGCTATTTCTTACAAAAACAACAATAGATCTTTTTACCTCATTTATTTTTTCAGTTAGGTTCTTCTGTACCTTAGCTTTTGCATCAGCTAGTTTTTTTCGTTCTTTGACTAGTTCTCTTTTTTTCTTTTCAAGTTCTTCTTCTCTTTTTTTATTTCCTATAGATATAAGATAAGCAATTAAAAAAATAGCCCCTACCCCTATAAGCCAACCGATGGGTCCTGATAGGTATAAAGTATACAACACCAGCCATGAAACCAGCAAAGCTAATACTAATATAGCAATTACCAAAAAAAATGCAAAAATATCAGACCATGCTTCAGATGGAACACAACAAAGTAAAATAAATAAAAATATAAGAATAGGCATATATTAGTGAGTTAATATGACTTTTCTTTAATTATTCCCAAATTATAGGAAGATCTATCTTTCCCAACCCCACCAGCAAATATCGATCTGGATTCGATCGCGATCGTGGATAATGACATTTGATCGATCATGGGGATTCGTAGATGGCGACGATCGATCGGTTGGTGGTGGGTGAGGGCGGGTTAGATTTAGATTTTAGTAATTATTCGGAATCGATATCATAAGCTAAATCCGCTATTTCACTTGTGATACAATAATATTTATGTATTAAATAGTGGTTTATGTTCGTGAATCCAGCTAACTCGATGTTGGTTGCTCCTCTTAATGAAATTAAGGATGCAATTTCTGATTTCCGCAATTCTTCAGTTCCAGGCGAAGCTGATAATACCCTAAAGCGTATTGTCTCCTTATTTGAAAAAGAACCTCTCGCTGGATTCTTGATATCAGTTCTTCC
>JANNBD010000381.1:0-4394 GCA_031385105.1 Chamaesiphon sp. OTE_78_metabat_374 | reverse complement strand
TCCCGCTTGAGTTCGATCACGATTCGCATCCCATCTCGATCGCTTTCATCCCGAATATCCGATATTCCCTCTAACTTATGGTCATTAACCATTTCAGCGATCCGTTCGATCAGGGAAGCCTTATTTGTCTGGTAAGGTAGCTCGGTAATGATAATCGCTTCTCGATCGGGTCTACCCTTATATTCCAGCGTCTCAATATTCGCCACCCCGCGCATGGTAATCGAACCGCGCCCAGTTGCATAAGCCTCCTTAATCGGCCCAGTTCCCAAAATCTGCGCTCCCGTGGGAAAATCAGGGCCAGGGATATACTGCATCAATTCCATATCCGTAATCTCAGGATTGGCAATCAACGCCACTACCCCATCGATTAACTCACCCAAATTATGGGGCGGAATATTCGTCGCCATCCCCACCGCAATCCCCGACGAGCCATTCAGCAATAGCTGGGGAATCCGTGCAGGTAATACCGTTGGCTCCTGTTGTGAACCATCAAAGTTATCCGCAAAATCAACCGTCTCTGCCTCGATGTCCCGCAACACCGCTTCCATCGTTAAAGCTTGCAGACGACACTCGGTATACCGCATCGCCGCAGGTGGATCGTTATCTACCGAACCAAAGTTACCATGTCCGTTAATCAACGGATTTCGCATCGAAAAATCTTGCGCCATCCGCACCAGCGCGTCATACACTGCGGTATCACCGTGAGGATGGTATTTACCCAGCACTTCCCCGACTACCCGCGCACACTTTCTGAACGGGCGATCTGCCGTCAAGCCCAATTCGTGCATCGCATACAGGATCCTGCGGTGGACTGGTTTCAAACCATCTCGTGCATCGGGAAGTGCTCGCCCTACAATTACGCTCATCGCGTATTCTAGGTAAGAGCTAGACATCTCAGTTCGTAGATCTGTAGGGATAATCCGCTCTTGGGAAGTAGTCATGGAATGTTCCTTTCAGCTTGCTAATTGTACCGTTTCGCTAGTTCAATTTTATCACATTTTGGGTGCCAAAGGGGACGCTAGTTGTTGAGGCTTAACGGTTTGCTGGGTAAGGGGGTGGGGTGGTTCGATTGAATCTTCTGCAACCACCAAAAATTGTAGGTTGGGTTGCGCGGAGCAAAACCCAACTCAACACACCAATACCCCAGAAGTGTTGGGTTTCATTCTTCAACCCAACCTACCCTAAAAATCTGGCCTAAATGTGAGAACATGCGTAAGCGATCGATATTACTTACCTCAGAACTTCATCTCCCGCGTTAATCCATGAAAAAGTCTAATTCCGTACTTCCAACATTCGACTCAATGTTTATACCGACAATCCAAGCTTTGCAAACATTGGGTGGATCTGGCGCAACAGAAGAGATATATGAGCAGGTTGTTCAAATTCTAAATTTGTCTGACGACGTGCTAGAGATCTTACATGGAAGCACATCACAGAGTGAAGTTAAATATAGACTTAGCTGGAGTCGAACGTATCTAAAAAAATATGGGCTTGTTGAAAATTCAGATCGCGGAGTTTGGTCTTTAACATCAACATCTGTAGATGTTAAAAAATTAGATCGAAAAGAGATTGTCAGAGCCGTTCGAGAATCTGAAAAATCCAAAAGTGTACAGACAGATACTCTGGAAGAAACTGTTGAGCCTATTGAAATCATCGAAGAACTAGCATGGCATCAACAACTTCACAAGCTACTGTTATCGCTCGACCCTTCGGCCTTTGAGCGGTTGGCACAAAGGCTATTGAGAGAGTCAGGTTTCGTCCAAGTACAGGTAACAGGAAAGTCTGGCGACGGTGGTATTGATGGAGTAGGAATTGCTAGAATCAACGGGTTTTTAAGTTTTCATGTTTTATTTCAATGCAAACGTTATCAGGGTTCAGTTTCTTCTAGTCATATCAGAGATTTTCGAGGGGCTATGCAAGGTCGTACTGATAAAGGACTGTTCATTACAACAGGTACTTTCACAAGAGATGCCATCAAAGAAGCGACAAGAGATGGCGCACCACCAATAGATCTAATTGATGGAGAGCAGTTAGTTCAACGATTAAAAGAGTTAGGACTTGGTGTTAAAATTGAGATGGTTGAATCTATAGAAGTAGATGTTAATTGGTTCGCGAAAATTTGAAATTATTGTCGATCGAATGCTTATGGTTATCAATCTATATGATAAACCCCGAATGGTTCGATCGACTGTAGGGGCTGGTTTATGCTAAAAATTGCGGCAACAACTGATAATTTTTAAACAAACCTGCCCCTACGGATCCTAACAAGAAGAAAAATCACAAAGAGTTTACTGGATCGAGGAGGTAGATTGTCTGACAAGAGTTCTACTCGGAAGCTGATTGTGCCCACTCCATCATCAAAACAAACTAGTAAATTAATTAACTGCATTAGCATATCGATCGAATGCTTGTATCTTTGTTCTGTGGATAAAGTTACGATGTTTATGGGTAGCCATCATCAACCTTAGAGTACCCACGGAACTGGTGATTCGATCGATTTATTGAAAGAAACTTTTTTGCAACGATCTAAATTTTGATTGCTCTGTCTAGATTTGAAGCTATGGGGATCGCCTACCCTGAATTATGTTCTCTTGACAAAACATGTATGTAGCTACATATTAGTAGTCACACAAGATAAGTGGTGATAAAGTTGAAGTGGCAATGGGATGACGAAAAAAACCGAATCAATCAGCGCAAGCATGGCTTGAGTTTTGAAGCAGCTCAATATGTCTTTTCAGATCCTCTCGCGCTAAGTCTCCCAGATCCATATCCCTACGAAGAACGCTGGCAAACTATTGGTTTAATTGGTCGATCGACTATATTTGTAGTGCATACTTGGTCGGAAGTCGATCCACTGACAGGAGAAGAAACAGGTCGAATTATTAGCGCACGAAAGGCAACTATCCACGAGCGAAAAGTTTATGAAGAAGAAACATTCTAATCCAGTACCATTAGAGATCCAGGCTGAAATCGACGCTTTAGCTGTTTTGCCAGAATCCGAAATTAACACTGATGATTTACCAGAAGTGCGTGATTGGAAGGGTGCCCAGCGGGGGGTATTTTACCGCCCAATTAAACAGCAGATTACTCTGCGTCTAGATGCCGATCTCTTAGACTGGTTTAAAAATCATCACCCTCAAGATGAGGGTTATCAAACTAGCATCAATCGCGTTTTGCGCGAATACGTTACTCAACGTCAAACCTGAATATTAAATCAAGAGCATAACTAACATGCTAGCTACTAATCAAATAGTTTACCCAGATAGTGACGGACAGCCGATGTCGGATAATACCAAGCAATTCCGGTGGATTACTGTCATCAAAAGCAACCTCGATTGGTTGTTTCAGGATCAGGAACTGGTATTTGTAGCGGGAGATTTGTTGTGGTATCCCGTCGAGGGTAATCCCAAATACCGAGTTGCTCCAGATGCAATGGTAGTATTTGGTAGACCAAAAGGCGATCGAGGTTCGTACAAACAATGGGAAGAAGATAATATTGCGCCGCAAGTGGTGTTTGAGATTCTCTTGCCAGGTAATAAGGAGGGAGAAATGGAGCGAAAGCTGCAAATTTATGCGCGGTGTGAGGTGGAGGAATATTATGTTTACGATCCCGATCGATATATCCTGAAAGGTTATCAGCGTGGTGATGATTTATTTCTCGACAGGATCGAGGAAATGAACGGTTGGACTAGTCCACGCTTGGGGATTAGTTTTGATTTAAGTGGGGAAGAACTTCAGATCACTCATCCTGATGGACGAATCTTTGAAACTTTTGACACTGTTGCGACTGAGCGGGATCTCCTACTTGCGGATAAACAACAATTGGAAGTTGAGAAACAACAATTGGAAGCTGCGAAAAATAAACGCGATGCCAAATTGCGAGAACTAGGTATCGATCCTGACACCCTTTGATCGGTTCATGGCTAGCGAATATAGATGATATCCATATTCGCTAGCTAGAAATTGGCTGAAATAGAGATGGTGGGCAGTACACACCTGATGATGCTTTCGCTAGAATGTATAGGTGCCAATCATTAGATCCTACCTGAATGTCTCTATCATCCTGTCAGATCCGCTGGGTTAATCATTTAGCAGACATCCCCCAAGCTGATTGGGACGCGCTATTTATGCCGCTGAAGACTCCATTTCTGGAGTGGGAATGGTTGAATACGTTGGAGACTTCGGGGAGCGTTACGGCGGAGACTGGGTGGCTACCGACGCATCTAACTGTGTGGCGAGGTTCGGCCTTGGTTGGGGCGGCTCCTTTGTATGTGAAGGGGCATAGTTATGGCGAGTTTGTGTTTGATAAATGATTAACCCAGCGGATCTGACAGGATGATAGAGACATTCAGGTAGGATCTAATGATTGGCACCTATACATTCTAGCGAAAGCA
>JANNBD010000374.1:0-4688 GCA_031385105.1 Chamaesiphon sp. OTE_78_metabat_374 | reverse complement strand
CCCTGATCGACGGTGTGGCAACTCGCGCACTTCTTGAACACTCGCTCCGTTCTCCTCCCGATTCCTGTATCTTTGCTGCGACTGCTTGGCAAAATTACAGGTAAGTCATCGGCACTCGAACGCTTGCTGGAGAGCTTAGTTGTGAGCAATGAAAAGATCACAACGACACTCAACTGGCGACCACCATACTCGATCGAGCAAGGATTAGCTGCTACTGCAAAATGGTACAAGTCAGTTGCTCGTTGATGACGTTATCGAGGAGATTGAACATCTTGATTTTTGAACACAGTTTTTAGATAAACTTCCCCGATCCAGATTGCCCCAATCGCGCCGATTGTCCCAGCAATTGCACCAGCATAACTATAGTTGAGAATTAGGGCAGCAATTGCCACCGTCATCATCAGGTAAATACCAGCGACAGTGCTGTGGGGTAAGCCAGACTGCTGGAGTCGTTGGTATAGATGGGATCGATGCGCTCGAAAGATATTTTCGCGGTTAATTGAGCGGCGAATAATGGTGTAGCTAGCATCAGCAACGATCGGCATCGTGATCGCAAGCGTAGACCAACTGTTGATCGCGCTTTGATGCTGTTGGTTCAGCAGGGACATGGAAATAATTGCCCCAAGGAAAGTACTCCCGCCATCACCCATGAAGATTTTGGCAGGTGCCCAATTCCAGTAAATGAATCCGCACAGTGCGGCCACCAGTAGCCAGAGAATTGATTGGTGCGTGTAAAAAGCAATAAAAGCGATTTGAACCGCCGCAACGCCACCAACTAAGCCATCTAAACCGTCCATAAAGTTATAGAAGTTGATCATAGCTGTCATGCCAATAATCGTTAAGAGCACAGCGATGCCATGACCGATATTGCCGTAAGCATCTAGCCAAGGTTGCGGAAATGGATCGAGGTACAACACCGCCATCGTTGCCGTGAATAGCTGGACGAGATAACGCAATGTAGATGGTAAGTTCCAAAGATCATCACAAACACCGACAATTACTAGTGGTGTCAACATCAGCCACCACCAGGTCGTCTGGGCCAGAGTGCCTGTTTGATAGGCATAGGTGAGACTAGCCAGCAGGAAAACAAGAATAAAGCCCAAACCGCCAGAAGTAGGTGTCGGTCGAGAATGGGAACTCCGATCATTGGGAATCGCTAGTAGCTTCCGACCAAATTGTCGCTCGATTAGTTTGACGGTAAACAGACTAGTTAACAGAGAAAAAGAAGAATTTGCCCACATGCCGCTATTTTGAGAACCGTAGAAATAACTAGGAACCTGGATTAGTTGGGAAATATTGGTTGCGACATGATCGGCTGAGAAATTGTAAAGTATGCTGTCGCTGATCATTACCATAGCAATCGTGAATGCGGGTACAGTGCTACATTTAAAACAAACATCATATCACGTAGATGATTCAATAAATTAACAGGTTCTAACAAGAAAATATGTTTCTTAACAAATACTGAATAGATGAAAATGAATGTGTAGAGGAAGAAAGCTTTAAGGACAAAGAGTTTGCGGCAAAAATAAAGAATAACAGCAATAGCGGATAGCCAGAAGTCGTATGCTTTTTTCCGCTTAATGACCGATATATTCTCTAATGAAATGTTTGTAATGGTTCACGGTTTATAATTAGTATACACCCGAAGTTGATCTTACTATTTACCACTTTACTCCGCTAGCCCTAATCAATTTTTAGATTTTTGACTACAGTCATTATGCTTAACTTTCTCAGCTAAATTGATGATCTAGATATCAATACTGACTGAGCTTCAACAGGAAAACCCTTGCTGACATTATATTTCATCTCTTGACTCAATCTGCACAGGTCTGATGTCTAAGCATATTTATTAATTATCACCATCATCTCATGGAAAAAACAGCACATTCGGTTCGATCAAATTTATTAACTAAAATTACGGATAAAACAGCTCTCATTGGAGTGGTTGGGCTAGGCTACGTCGGACTACCTTTTGCTGTGGAAAAATGCAAGGTTGGCTTTAAGGTAATCGGGATAGAGCAAAGTCCTAAGCGTGCTAATGCAGTTAATGCAGGCGAAAATTATATTGGAGATGTTGATGACGATCAACTAAAGGAATTAGTTGGTAGTGGAAAATTAAGAGCTGTAACTAATTTTGACTGCGTTTCAGAGCTAGATGCTTTAGTGATTTGCGTTCCCACTCCGTTGACAAAAAATCTGACACCAGACCTCAGCTATGTAAAAAGTGTTACTGAGCAGATTGCTAGACACTTACGCCCAGGGCAGTTGATTACCCTCGAATCGACCACTTACCCTGGTACAACTGATGACTTGATGCGCCCAATCTTAGAAGAGAAAAGTGGTTTAAAACAAGGAGTCGATTTCTTTCTCGCTCATTCGCCCGAACGAGTCGATCCAGGAAATGTGCGGTATTCCACTAAGAATACTAATAAAGTAGTAGGGGCCTCAGATCCTGACTCGTTGGAGGTTGCGACGGTATTTTATCAACAAACTATCGATCATGTAGTTCCCGTTTCTAGTGCTAAAGCCGCAGAATTAGTCAAGGTATTTGAGAACACTTTTAGAGCTGTTAATATCGCGCTGGTGAATGAATTAGCTTTACTGTGCGATCGAATGGAAATCGATGTGTGGGAAGTATTAGATGCGGCCAACACTAAGCCATTTGGCATCATGCCGTTTTATCCTGGCCCTGGTGTCGGCGGACATTGTATTCCGCTCGATCCACATTATTTAGAATGGAAAGCGAAGGAATATAATTTCAACACCAGATTTATTCGGCTAGCTGGCGAAATCAATCGCTTTATGCCGGAATTTGTGGTGCAAAAGACTAATAAAATGGCCAACAATCAGGGGATAGCCATGTCCAGGGCAAAAGTTCTGTGCTTGGGAGTGGCTTACAAAAAAGACATCGATGATTGGCGCGAATCTCCAGCCATCGAAGTGATGAAGCTGCTTCAGGCACAAGGGGCGACACTGACATATTACGATCGGTATGTACCTCAAATCATCTTGGGTGAGCAGTCCATGACATCCGAACTCGATTTGGTGGCAGCAGTAGCAAATTCCGACCTAGTGCTGATTACGACTGAACATACTAACGTTGATTATCAATTGGCGATCGATCATGCCAAAGCCATACTGGACACCAGAGGAATTACCCGTAAGTTAGCAGATCCCGAACATAAAGTGACATTGTTATAGAAATTGATAGTCCAATCTCGTTGTATGTGGAGGAATAATTAAAGTGCAATCGGTAATTGTGGTTGGTGCCGGGAATTGGGGCAAAAATCTGGTCAGTAATTTTCATGCTTTAGGTGCTTTGGCTGGAGTTGTAGAACTCAGTCCTCAATTAAGAGCCGGAGTTATTGCTAGCTATCCAGACGTTCCCCTCTATGATGATTTTCAGATCGCCTTGGCAGAGACTGCGGCGATGGCGGTAGTAATTGCGACCCCAGCAGCTACCCACTACAGTCTGGCAATCCAGGCGATGGCGGCGGGCAAGGATGTCTTTGTTGAGAAGCCGATGACATTGACTCTAGCAGAATCAATTGCGCTAGCTGAATATGCTGATCGACACGATCGAGTATTGATGGTCGGACATTTGTTATTGTATCAACCTGCGATCGCTTGGATGCGCGATTACATTTCGGCTGGCAAGTTGGGAGATATCCAACGGGTGGTGGCGCAACGAGCCAAACTGGGCAAAGTCAGAGCGGTTGAGAATGTGTGGTGGTCTTTCTCACCCCACGATGTCTCGGTTGTTTTAGAACTATTAGATCGTCCCAAATTAATCGATGTCCAAGCGACAGGTTGTGCAATTTTACAACCTGGAATTGAAGACGAAGTGCGGGTGGAAATGACCTTTGCTGGCGGTAAAACAGCCCATATTCATGCATCTTGGCTATGGCCGATCAATCAACGGGGCACGATCGCGATCGGGACGAAGGGAATGCTAGTTTATGATGAAGTAGCTCAGACCGTGACAATTCATCATAAAACAGTTGATGGCGACTTAAATCATCACGATCTTGGGGTAGAAGTAGTGTCAGTAGCTGCCGCTCAACCCTTGGCATTAGAATGTCAGCATTTTCTTGATTGTCTATCCTCCCGCCAAAAACCTCGCTCTGATGGCTGGAATGGTGTAGCAGTAGTAGAGGTATTAGAACGATCACAGCAAGTAATGAGTGGGAACTAAAAACATGACTACAGCCAACTATTTCGCTCACAATTCCGCTTATATCGATGAGGGTGCAAGCATCGGTGACGGTACAAAGATCTGGCATTTTTCCCACGTCTTTCGTCAAGCCAAAATTGGGACAAAGTGTGTGATCGGTCAAAATGTTTTAGTTTCTGATCACGTCATTGTTGGTGATTTTTGTAAGATCCAAAATAACGTCTCTCTCTATGAAGGTGTGATTTTAGAAGACTACGTATTTTGTGGCCCCAGTATGGTGTTTACAAATGTCAAAACACCCCGCTGTGAGTTCCCCCGCAATACCAGTGCTGACTACCAAAAAACTTTGGTTAAGCGTGGTACGAGCATCGGTGCCAATGCCACAATTGTTTGTGGCATTACCCTGCATGAATGTGCATTTGTCGCCGCTGGTGCGGTAGTTACCAAAGACGTTCCTGCCTATGCAATGGTCGCAGGAGTGCCAGCCAAACAAATCGGTTGGATGAGTGCC
>JANNBD010000209.1:0-10504 GCA_031385105.1 Chamaesiphon sp. OTE_78_metabat_374 | reverse complement strand
AAATAGACATTTGCAATTCACCATTCACTATCCACTCACCACAATAGATGTCTGAGTCTTCACTGGGAAGGGAGTAATTGCTGACTAGATTGGCTAGAGCCATCTTGACACAGAATCCATCACTCTAAAACCTCGCGCCGTCTGGTTAAATTTGCTATAGTCAGCAATAAGTGAGAACATTAATTTTATAGAGAGCATCCCTAATGGCATTTGTACAAGAAGCTTTACCTTATGATGTCACGGCTTTGGAGCCACACATGTCGGCAAAGACGTTTGAGTTTCACTATGGCAAGCACCACGCTACTTATGTAGCTAACCTCAACAATCTCGTCAAAGATACGCCAATGGCGGATTTATCGATCGAAGATATTGTTAAGGCTAGTTTTGGTGATGCTAGCAAGGCAGGTATTTTCAATAATGCTGCTCAAGTTTGGAATCATGCTTTCTTCTGGAAATCGATGAAGCCAAATGGTGGTGGAGTTCCAACTGGTGAGCTAGCTGCTAAAATCGACGCAGCTTTCGGTAGTTTCGATCAATTCAAAGCAGATTTCAAGACTGCTGCTACTACTCAATTTGGTAGTGGTTGGGCTTGGTTAGTAAATGATGGTGGTACGCTCAAAATTACCAAAACTGGTAATGCTGAGAATCCTCTAGTTCACGGACAAACTCCGCTGATTACGCTGGATGTTTGGGAGCACGCTTATTATGTCGATTTCCAAAATCGTCGCCCTGACTTTATCAGTACCTACTTGGATAACTTGGTAAATTGGGATTTTGCTGCTGCTAACTTGAAATAGCGTAGATCTAAGGGTACTCTTAATGGGTACCCTGGATCTATGCCAAGCAATAGTACATTCAAGCTAGTTAAAATAATATATATTTACTAAAAATCTGCTCGATCGAGTAACAAATACTCTCACAAACAGATTAGTAGTTTTAAATATTTTAGACAAGCAGAGATTAAAATCTGCGCTTGTTTTGTCTATGTCTAGCGATTGCCTTACGCTTGCGCTTTTCAATTGGCGTTTCAAAATGTCTGTGTTTCCGCATATCTGGAAAAATCCCCGCTTTGGAGACTTCTCGCTTGAATCGGCGTAGCACAGACTCAATGCCTTCACTTTCACCGGGAATTACTTGAGACATCCTAACTTATCCACAATCTTACTTAACTAAAGCTGAAAGAGTTAATTTCTTTCAGCCATTTATCAATCACAAAAGGACAGACTTATAAGTCTGTCCTTTTGACATGCAGACTCGAACTATAGAAGATCGAATCTAGTAGCGACGATTTCCGCCACCACCGCCACCGCCACCGAAAGAGCCTTTCTCTTCGCGTGGTTTAGCTTTGTTTACTTTGAGATCGCGACCCATCCATTCTGCACCATCGAGAGCTTCGATAGCAGCAGATTCTTCAGCATCTGTTTCCATTTCAACAAATGCGAAACCGCGTAGACGACCAGTTTCCCGATCGGTTGGCAATTGAACTCTTTTTACTTTGCCGTATTCAGCAAAGGTTTGAGTCAAGTCATCCTGCGTAACTTCGTAGGATAAATTGCCGACGTAAATTGACATATCGCTGTCTCCAGAATCCTGTAGGTGTAGAGAGTTAGATTCGGAGAAAAGCTTGTAAAAAGAACCATACAGCCGAAAATAATCTTCATACAATATGATATCACACTTTTAGGGGAATAGATCGCTTTCTTTTTGAGAAGACGGGGAAACGGGGAGACGAATTGAATGTTAATCGGCTCCAAGTCCCCAAGTCCCCAAGTCCCCAAGTCTCCCTCTCCTACTCCGCCTTCGGCTTGTAAGTAGAGACTACTTCCAAATCCTTAAGCTGCTTGACATCAACACTCGCAGGGGCGTTAGTAAGGGGGCAGCGGGCTTGTTGGGTTTTGGGGAAGGCAATTACGTCGCGGATTGATTCTTCGCCAGCTAGAAGCATGACTAATCGATCGATCCCATAGGCAATGCCGCCGTGGGGTGGGGTGCCATAGTCAAAGGCTTCGAGCAGGAAGCCAAATTTATCATTGGCTTCTTCAGGGGATAAACCGATGGCGGTGAATACTTGTTCTTGGATTTCTCGCTGGTGGATCCGGACGCTGCCACCGCCGACTTCGGTACCGTTGTAGACGATATCGTAGGCTTGGGCACGGGCGGTAGTTAGATCGCTGATATCGTCTGGATGGGGAGCGGTGAAGGGATGGTGGAGAGCTTCGAGGCGTTTTTCGTCGGCGTTCCACTCGAACATCGGGAAGTCTGTCACCCAGAGCAGATTAGCTTGATTATCATCGATTAATCCTAGTTCACGACCGATAACTAAGCGTAGTCGATCGAGTGTTTTGTTGACCATTGCAGCATCCCCAGCCCCGAATAGGAGCAAGTCTCCAGGCTTGGCACCTGTAATGGTTAATAATTGTTGCTTACTTTCGGCTGATAGGGAATCTTTGATTGCGCCGATGGTGTCGATTTCGTTATCTTCGAGGACACGAATATAGGCTAAACCCTTAGCACCTGCTTCAGTAGCTTCTTTGAACAGGTTGCCACCTGGCTTGATGCGGACATTAGAGATAGTTTGATTGCCGCCAGGGATAGGTAAGATTTTGACAATGCCACCACTGGCGATTGCACCTGAAAATACTTTGAACTGGGAGTCTTTGAATAAATCAGAAACATTGACTAGTTTTAAGTCAAAGCGGGTATCTGGTTTGTCACAACCGTAGCTATCCATAGCTTCAGCGTAGGTTAGGCGTGGAAATGGGCGGGGGATCTCGACGGACTTAATTTCTTTGAAGATTTGACAAATTAACTCTTCATTGAGATTGATGATCTCTTCTTGATCCATGAAACTCATTTCCATGTCCAACTGAGTAAATTCTGGTTGCCTGTCGGCGCGAAGATCTTCATCGCGGAAACAACGGGCAACTTGATAATATCGATCGAATCCCGATACCATTAGTAGTTGTTTGAAGAGTTGCGGCGACTGCGGTAGAGCAAACCACTCGCCCAGATTCACACGACTGGGTAGGATAAAATCTCTGGCACCCTCAGGGGTAGAGCGTGTCAAGATCGGTGTTTCGATCTCCATGAAGTTACCTTGATCTTCGAGGAACCGTCGAATAGTTTTGATTACTTCATGACGGAGGCGCAAATTCGCACTCATCCGTTCGCGGCGCAAGTCTAGGTAGCGATACTTGAGCCGTAAATCTTCGCGTACCGCTGTTTCATCTTCGCTTTGAGATACCTGGAACGGCAGTTGCTTCTGGACGCGGTTGAGGATTTCGATTTGCTCGGCGTAGACTTCGATTTCGCCAGTGGGGATGCGAGAATTGAGTGACTCTTCAGGGCGACGATAAACTTTGCCCGTAATTTTGACTACATATTCACTGCGGAGAGTTTCCGCGAGATGATAAGAATCAGGCGTGCGGACAGGATCGCTGACAAATTGTACCGAACCAGATCGATCGCGTAAATGGAGAAAAATCACCCCCCCAAGATCACGGCGACGATCTACCCATCCACACAGGGTAACTGTTTCGCCAATTTGTTCGGTACGGATTGTGCCGCAATAATGGGTTCGCATATGCTTTGACTAATATCTAGGAAAGGTGGCAATAATTACTTTAGCTCGATTGTTCCTGTTTTCAGTTGGATTGCAACGATCGTCTAGTTACGATTGCTGCGATATCCCGTGGGTACCCATTAAGGGCACCCCTACAGGTAATTGTGTAGGGGTGCCCTCAGATATGTATGCTGCAACTAATCTTGGTAGACTGGTGCAGGATATAGGTAAATTGGAACAGAAGTTGAATCGGCTTTCCTAATTATCTACTATTCACTGTCTCACATATCCAAGCATGTTGATGTTATCAGAGCGCGATGTCCACGTCTGGAATATCGATCTCAATCTAGATCTCGATCGAATTAACCATTTCAACCAAACCCTAACTGCTCAAGAACGTCAACGTGCTGCTAAATTTATCAATCCCCTACATGGCAATCGCTGGACTGTTGCACGGGGATACTTGCGGCAAATCCTCAGTCAGTATCTAGATTGCACTCCCGCTGAGATTGTCCTTAGTTATGAACAACAGGGCAAACCTGCCGTCGAGAGTAATGGTATTCAGTTTAATTTATCCCATTCTGGCGATCGAGCCGTCTATGCCATTAGTGCCAAATATCCGGTTGGGATCGATCTAGAATTTATTCACCCCTTACCTGCGGCGGATTTAGTTGACAGGTTTTTCTCGGCTGATGAACAAGTAATCTTTCACAGCCTACCAGTCGAGATCCAACAAGCAGCATTTTTCCATGCTTGGACACAAAAAGAAGCCTATCTCAAAGCCTGTGGCACTGGACTAAATACCCCATTAGATCAAATTGAAGTCTCGATCGATCCGCGTACCCCTACAGAGATTTTTACCGCTCCCATCGCTGGGATTTGGCAGATCGAGAAACTAGTGATTTCCCCCGAATATGCAGGATCGATCGTCATCGGTGGCGAATTCGATCGAATCGAGTATCTGTCGTAATCATTACTGGGCAGCAGAAGTTAAGTCGGATCGTAGTTCTCACCCCGTCCTCCAGCCTTCCCACTTAATAATATTGATCGTTGTATTTATCCTTTGAACTTGCGGTCATATGCTCAAATTCTAGTGCCGCAGCAACTCCAAACTGGATCGCTCCAAATGTCCAAAAGACTTCCAGCATAAATCCACTTTGATAACCGGAGACATGGTTGGTTGCGTAAGCTAACCACATATCCGCGACATAAAAACAGATGATTGCCTGGGCGTTGAATTGCCACGCATTACTAATTCTGCCGCCCCAGAAAGCTAAAATCATCGCTACAGCCAATCCAAACAGGGCAACATCACTCCACACATAAAATTGATTCAATGCTGCGCCGTGGGGTTTGAAGACAGCATCAACTGACTGTACCCATGCTGGTGCCGCTGGATTGGACTCTGCGGCTGGTTCAGAGATTGGCGTTTGGTTAGTAGAAGGCTGCGCTGTTGCTACTACTGCTGATGGATCTGAATTGGCAGATGTCGCTGGGGGTGTCATGATCCAAATTGCCATGACTGCGGCATAGGTGGTGATTCCTGCAATAATTGACCATTGATATATTTTTAACTTAATTTGTTTATCGATCACGGCAATTATCATTCCGATACCGATCAGAATATAAAAAATCACAAAGAAAGGATCGCCTAATGAACCAACTGGATCTAGACCCCAGAGTAGTTCCCACAAGTAAAAGAACAAATTACCAATAAAGTAAGAAAACAAAGCCGATCCCATTAACAGCCATATTTGTCTACCACTGGGCATTTGCTTGCTAAACCCATTCCGAAAGCAGACCAGTCCTGCGCCAAACACGGCAACCTCTTGTAAAATAAAGGTGCTGATCCGATACCAGAGTGGACGTTCTACTCCGTACATTGGACCACTAAAGAACATAAAGAAAAACAGTGAAATGATTGAGAGAATCATTGCCCAGCGGACAATATTTTTTGTCTGAAATAAACTTTCTGATGCTGAGAATGTTTTCAATAAGTTGGACATATGCTTGATTATTGACTAGTAAATCGACTATTCCTGTAAAGGAAAAACTTTTGGACTAAGTTCTAGTCCTCACGATTAGTATTCCCACTCAGCAAGTCGGTTTGATGTCGCGCTCGTAAAATCTATCTGTAATTTAAAATTGCTAGTTCGTGAAAGCTTGTATCAGCAGTCACCATCAATGTAAATTAGAGCTAACCTTTTCTTGTTTGCTTGTTCATGGCGACTCCATCAACGAATTGTCACAGAATAACTGGAATCCTCTCTCCTGACTAAAAACCTATGGTAAACGCGGTAGTAGTAGAATCTTCAACTCCGATCGATAGTCGAGGATCTACAGATCCAATCATTGCGGCGATCGATATTGGTACCAATTCTGTCCATATGGTCATTGTCAGAATTGTGGCAGACTTACCAGCCTTCACGATCATCGCCCGTGAGAAGGAAACAGTCCGGTTGGGAGATCGAGATCCCCAGACGGGAAATCTCACGCCAGCGGCGATTGCGCGGGCGATTGGCGCGCTCAAACGCTGTCAGGAAGTGGCTAAAAGTCTTAATGCCCAGCAAATTCTGGCAGTCGCGACTAGTGCAGTGCGGGAAGCTCCAAATGGGAATGAGTTTATTAGATCGATCGAAACTGAATTGGGGCTGGCTGTCAATCTGATTTCGGGACAGGAGGAAGCCCGCAGAATCTATCTAGGAGTACTATCGGGAGTCGAGTTTAATAATACTCCTCACCTAATTATTGACATCGGTGGCGGCTCCACTGAACTCATCCTCGGCGATAGTCATGAACCCCGCAGTCTCAGCAGTACTAAAATCGGTGCAGTCCGGCTCACTACTGAATTTATCAATAGCAGTCCTGTCAGCGATCGATCGATCAATTATCTCCAAGCCTTTGCACGGGGGCAATTGGAACGGGCGATTGATGAGATCAAAGCCAACCTCAAGCCAGGGGAAATCCCCAAAATGATCGGTACTTCCGGTACGATCGAAACCCTTGCCGCGATCCTCAACTTGGATAAAAATGGGGAAGTGCCCACGCGGATTCATGGCTTCCAGATTCAGCTCCACGAACTCCGTAATCTGATTACGCGGCTGCGGCGGATGACAGTCGCCGAGCGCACTACTATTGAAGGAATATCCGAGCGTCGAGCGGAAATCATCGTTGCCGGAGCCGTCATTTTACAAGAAGCGATGACAATGCTGGGCATGAAATCTCTCTCCGTCTGCGAACGCAGTCTCCGCGAAGGCGTAATCGTAGACTGGATGCTGACTCAGGGCTTGATTGAAGATCGGCTCAAATATCAAGGCTCAATTCGCGAACGCAGCACTCTCAAAATTGCCGGAAAATACGGTGTAGATCTGCCCCATTCCCAACGAGTCGCCGAACTTGCCCTGAGTTTATTCGATCAAACTCACGGACAGATTCACCATTGGACACAGCCAGTGCGAGAGCTACTCTGGAGCGCAGGCATCTTGCACAATAGCGGTCATTTTGTCAGCCACGACTCCCATCACAAACATTCCTATTACCTGATTCGCTATGGGGAGCTACTCGGCTATACCGAAGCCGAAATCGATCTGATCGCTAATATCGCCCGTTACCACCGCAAAAGTCCCCCGAAAAAGAAACATCAGAATCTTTTTAATCTCTCCAAAGAGCAAAGATCGATCGTCTCCCAACTTAGTGCTATTTTACGGGTAGCCGTGGCACTCGATCGGCGGAGAATCGGCGCAATCAAAGATGTCAGCCTCAATTGCAACCTGATTACCAGAGAATGTCATCTCACCTTTATCCCCGCCGATCCTGGCGATGAGTGTATATTGGAATGCTGGAGTTTGGACTATAAAAAACCAATTTTTGAGACAGAATTTAATCTCAAACTATCAACAACTAAGGGATAATCAGAAATTGAATTCAAAATATTGTAACTCACATCAAAATGAAGGCAAACTAACAGATCACTGACTCATAAAGCTATCGATTGACGTTGTGAAAATTGCCAAAGCCATTTAAGCTGTTTCCATCTCTAGAGTTATCCCAAACATTAATAGGACGTTCATTTGGTCTCAGCCAACTGCGATCTTCAAATTCTCGTTGACTCTGACTTTTAACTGGTTGTGGCTCTCTATTTGCGGGTGAAGGTTCTGGTTTGCGATCGATCGGGGCTTTTGCAGATGTTGCTTTTACTGTCGGTACTGGTTTCGCCAATTTTTTGATCGGCACTAACCTTTCGGCATGGAGTTGGCCATCTACATCTGATCGTGTTCGATCGCCTTGGTGGCGCGCTTCGCGTTCGATCTGAGAATGTGTCGATCGAGCAGGTGCGATCGTCACAATGGTGAGAAGTCCAACTGCTAATGCGGTGATTTTAACATTTTCAAGCCCTGATTTGAATTTATTGAATTTACCTGACAGCAATTTTGGTCAAAATTAGATTGAGAAACCACAACCTTTCTGATTCGCAGAGCTATTAAGACGATCAGCACTGTTGAAGCTATTAGTATGGGATGCCGATTGAGAAACCACAACCTCTCTGATTCACAGAGCTATTGAGACTATCAGCACTAGTCAAACCATTGGCATTCGGATTAGAGCTATCCGCAGTTTTCGAGTTTTCAAACATCCCTACCGGACGTTCATTGGATTTGAATTGAACGCGATTGCCAAGCTCTGGATAGCACGCAGTTTGAATCCGTTGACGCTCTTTTGCTTGTGCGGAAAGCTCTACTTTGCGATTGATCGGCATTTTTACAAATGTTGCGTTGATTATCGTCGGTGCGAGTTTCGCTGATTTTTTGATTGGCACCAGCTTTTCAGCGTAGAGCCTACCACTTATGACTGGTTGCGATCGATCGATCGATCTGAAAATTTGTTGATCGAGCAGGTGAGATCGTCACAATGGTTAGTAATCCAAGTGCTAGTGCGACGAGTTTTAACATTTTTCAACACTGATTTGAATTTATTGACGCTTTGTTGTAACTACAGGTTAGCACAAACGTAATGAAGAGTGCTGCGCCCATCAACCCGCAGGATCCCATTACATTAACCAGATCATCCCGTTTTCTCGTAAAGTATTGTAAAGTAAACTAATAATAGATTAATTTTCACTGGTAGAGACAGCCCTGAAGATCGGCAAGAATGAATGCCCCTCCGTGGTTCTCGCCCGATCCATTCAACTGAACTTTACTAGAAAATGCCTTCATCGAACATGATAATACGTCGCCTGCTCGGATCTGCCATTGCCATAGTTCTCAGTATATCCGTGTGGTCGATCGCACCCGCAGCCCAAGCCTTTGACAACCCCGAACTTCTCCCCACAGAACAAACACCAATTATCGATCTGGCGAAAACTTTCACCCCAGTCCAGGAAGAAAACCTCGTCAAACAGATCGACAAATTTGAAGCTGAAACTGGCTGGAAGCTGCGGATTCTGACTCAATACGATCGAACCCCTGGGCGCGCAGTCCGCAAATACTGGGGACTAGATGAGAAAAGTGTCCTTGTTGTCTCAGATTCACGCGGCGGCAATACTCTCAATTTCCGCGTCGGCGATGATGTCTACAAACTCATGCCCAGAACCTTCTGGATCGAACTCCAAACCAGATTTGGCAACATGTACTATGTCCGCGAAAATGGCGAGGACAGCGCGATTATTGACTCACTTGAAGCGGTCAAAACTTGCCTAGTCAAAGGTGGCTGTAATGTTGTTCCTGGGCTACCTGACGAACAATGGAATCTCACCCTGATTAGTTCAGCGATTGGTGGTGTAATTTGTGGATTTGCCGGACAATATCGCAAGCCTGGAGAGGGCTTCGCTTGGCAGTGGGCGTTGATTTTCTCACCACTATGGGGAATTCTATTTTTCGCGTTTGGAGTCGCACCAGTAGTCACTCGCACCCAGGAATGGCTACCTTTACTCCGCAACTGCGGCGGATTCGTTGTTGGTTTGTTAGTTGCTTATTTAGTGCCAGTGCTGGGACAGTCCAACCCATCCGAAGAAATGTAGTACTATTAAGACCTATAAAGCGGGCTTCTTGCAAGAAGCCCGCTTTTTGATATGATTCGCACTCAGTGGGTTAATTATTGACCACAATCATTTGCTGTTTTTGTCAAATATGGGACCTAATCGCACGATATCGATCGCGAATACCACAAGAGCAACTATGTAAGAAGTTAGAACCAACTTGTAAATATCGTAATTTAGCCACACTCTACCGCAACTAGCGTAATCTAAAAAGTGTTGAATAAAATTTTTGGCGCACGTACCCCCGTAGTAACCTGAATCACTAGAATTAAAGAGGATTGCAATGGTTTGAACGAATAGAATTAGGTAGATTAAAATGGGAGTATATCGAACTTTGCTGTCGATCGAGCAAGTGATCACCACAAACAACCAAGCTATTAGATAAAATGATCCCATCACAATCACAAAAAATAGAAACGTGTACACACCACCTGATGTGAGTAAAAAAGCTGAAAGGCTAGCTATGATATAAGCTGTCGCAGACAACCAGAATTTAATTGATGATGTTGTTTTAGTAGTTCCAACCATTTGCAAGTATTCTATGTCTTAATTTCTCTGCAAGATCTCCCCTGTGTTTAGCATATTTTATTAACTAAGCAGGGATTATGAGTAGATCTATTCGTAGTGATAACGACAGGTGAAAAGTACAATTTGTTCGTCATTCACTATGTAAATTAATCGATGTTCGAGATCGATGCGGCGTGACCAATAATCTGAATCCACATACTTTAGAGGTTCTGGCTTACCAATTCCTGTAAATGGCTCTGATACCAAATTAAATCAAGGGAATGACAAATGAGATAGACTGAAAAGATGAATTGGAGAGATAGAGATGGCAGGAGTAACATCAATTGTCGTGAAAGAGAGCTTGGAAGAGATAGCTCAAAGATTAAGTCAGGCAAGCAAAC